>NZ_JAYWVC010000066.1:0-37924 GCF_036281785.1 Streptomyces chiangmaiensis
GGTTCTTCCCGCTCGGCGAGGCGAACAAGAAGAACTTTAGCCTGCGACCTGCCGGAAAGTGAAATCCGTGTCCCGGCGCCGGTGAGGAGGTGTCAGTCGTCGTCGCCGAGTACCGGTTCCGGAAGCGTGCCCGCATTGTGCTCCAGGAGGCGCCAGCCACGCACGCCTTCGCCGATGACGGACCAGCAGCAGTTGGAGAGACCACCGAGGCTCTCCCAGTGGCGGGACTCGAGGCCGAGCAGTCGTCCGATGGTGGTGCGGATCGTGCCGCCGTGACTGACCACCACGAGGGTGCCGTCCTCGGGGAGCTTCTCCGCGTGCCGCAGGACCACGGGGGCGGCACGCTCGGCGACCTCGGTCTCCAGTTCACCCCCGCCGCGGCGGACGGGTTCACCACGCTTCCAGGCGGCGTACTCCTCGCCGTGCCGGGCGATGATCTCCTGGTGCGTCAGCCCCTGCCAGACACCCGCGTACGTCTCACGCAGGGCCTCGTCGAGGGCGACCTCCAGGCCCGTGAGCGCGGCCAGCTCGGCGGCCGTGGCGGCGGCGCGCTTGAGGTCGGAGGCGATGATCGCGTCGGGCTTCAGGGAGGCGAGCAGCCGGGCCGAGCGGCGGGCCTGGCCCACGCCGGTCTCGGTCAGCTCGACGTCCGTGGAGCCCTGGAAGCGGCGTTCCACGTTCCAGGACGTCTGGCCGTGCCGCCACAGGATGAGGCGGCGTCCTCGGCCCCTCTTCGCCGTGTCGGCACCGGAGACCGTCACCGCAGTTCCCCGCCGAGCTCGGCGTTCATCTCGGCGGCGTCCTCGGCGGCCTGCAGCCGGGCGTGCTCCGCCGCCTTGCCGCGGGTGGCCTTGGCGTCGGCGGGCAGCGCCAGCTCGGGGCAGTCCTTCCAGAGCCGCTCCAGCGCGTAGAAGACCCGCTCCTCGCTGTGCTGGACGTGCACCACGATGTCGACGTAGTCCAGCAGCACCCAGCGGGCCTCGCGGTCGCCCTCGCGGCGCACCGGCTTGGCATCGAGTTCCTTGTTCAGCCGCTCCTCGATCTCGTCGACGATCGACTTGACCTGGCGGTCGTTGGGCGCGGACGCCAGCAGGAAGGCGTCCGTGATCGACAGCACGTCGCTGACGTCGTAGGCGATGATGTCGTGCGCGAGCTTGTCGGCGGCCGCCTGCGCGGCGGTGTTGATGAGCTCGAGAGAGCGGTCCGTTGCGGTCACTACGAGGCTTTCCGTCGGCGGTCAGTGATACCTCAAGGGTCTCACGGACCGCGGACGGCACCCCATGCGATTAACGAACCACACCCCGGTGTCCCGGGGTGTGGTCCACGTCACGACGACGTCTTGTAGTCCTGGCCGAGCACGACCGAGACATCGGCGCTGTTCGCGATCTTGCCCTTCCGCACGGAGCCGGTGGGCAGACCCAGCGTCTTGGCCACCTCGATCGCGTTCTCCTTGTCGCCGTCGTCGGCGTAGACGACCTGGGACGTGCTCTGCGCGGTGCCGCTGCCGGCGTCGATGAAGGTGTAGCCGCCGTTGACCAGCGTGACCCGGGCCTTCTCGGCGGTGGACTTGGCGCCGGTGGCGTTCTTGATCCCGACCCGGACGGCGTCGCCGGCCTGGGGACTCTTCACGGTGCCGCCGAGCAGGCTCTTCACCACGGTGTCGGTGGCCTTCTCGCCGACCGTGCCATCGGACTGGACCGGCAGCAGTGCGGTCTTGTAGTCACCCTGCTTGGCCTGGTCGGCGAGCTTGGCGAGGAAGCTGCCGAGGTCCTTGTCGGACAGCGAGGGGTCGAGGATCTGGGCGAGCGTCTGCACGGTGACCGTGGCGGCCTGCGGGTCGGAGGACATCTTGCGCAGCACGCCCTCCATGACCTGGCCGAACCGCTCCAGCTGGGCGTCCTGGGACTCACCGGGGGCGCGGTAGGTGGCGTACGCGACGGCCATCTTGCCGTTGAGGGTCTGCTCCTCCCCCTTGTGCACCAGGGGGGCGCCGCCCTTCTTCTTGGCGTCGGGGTCGGGGACGTCGGCGTTCGTGGTGACCTCGATGTTGCCCACGAGCTCGACGAGGTTGTTCAGGTAGGGGGTGTCGAGGCGCCAGGTGCCCTCGACCTTGGTGCCCAGGACGGAGTCGATGGCGTCGCCGGTGCCGGCGGAGCCGTCGTCGGCGACCGACTTGGCGAGGGTGGTCGTGGTGCCGTCGTCGGAGGTCAGGGCAAGGGAGTTGGGCAGCAGGACGGTGGCGCCCTGCTTGGTGGTGGTGTTGTCGACGAGCAGCGCGGTGGAGGTGCCGCCGCCCTTGGTGTTGTGCAGATGGACGACGATCACGTCGCGGTTCTGGGCGCCCACAGGTGTCGCCGTGCCGGACTTGGTACCACCGGAGGAGGTACCGGGCAGCTTGCCCGCGTACCAGAGGTAGCCGACACCGCCGACGGCCGCCAGGGCCAGGACCACGACGAGGGCGACGATCCGGCTGCGGGCCCGGCGCCTGGCCTCCTCGCGGCGCTCGGTGCGGTTCTCGGTGAACTGCAGCCAGTCGATGACGTCTTCGGAGTCGCCGTCGGGCTCCTCGACGAAGGCGAACTGCTCGGTGCGGTAGTCGCGGTCGCCGCGCGGCTCCCTCTGCGCGAAGGTGTCCGTGCGGCCGGCCGCGTCGCCTGCGCCACGGCCCACCGTGTCCCCCGGGCGCCCCGGCCCGTTCCCGGCGGGGCCCGCCTGCTGCGGGATGTAGGCGGTCTGCTCGGCAACACGCGGCTGCTGGCCGCTCGTTGCCGCCTGGCCGTAGGGGTCGTGGCCGCCGGTGGTGGGGGTTCCGTAGGGGGCGTAGGGATCGTACGAGGTGACGGGCGGCTGCTGGCCGGTGTGGTGGGGCCGCTGCGCGCCGGTCGCGTACGGGTCGTAGCCGTAGCCCTGGGGCTGCTGGTGCTGCTGCGTGCCGTAGGGATCGTAGCCCTGCGGGTTCTGCTGCGCGGGCACCTGCCGGTACACAGGCTGCCCGAACTCGTCGTAGCCGACGAGTTCGTACTGGTCGCCCCCCGCGTATCCGTCGTATCGGTCGTTCACCGGTGCCCCTCTCGGCTCACTCGCCGCGGTACAGCTGCCGCTTGTCGATGTAGCGCACCACACCGTCCGGCACCAGATACCAGACGGGTTCGCCCATGGCGACTCTCGCACGACAGTCTGTGGAGGAGATGGCCAGAGCGGGAACCTCGACCAGCGAGACTCCGCCCTCCGGGAGACCCGGGTCGGCCAGCGTGTGACCGGGGCGGGTGACGCCGATGAAGTGTGCGAGGGAGAACAGCTCGTCCGTGTAACGCCAGGTGAGGATCTGGCCCAGCGCGTCGGCGCCGGTGATGAAGAACAGATCCGTGTCGGGATTGAGGGCCTTCAGGTCGCGCAGGGTGTCCGTGGTGTAGGTGGGACCACCGCGGTCGATGTCGATGCGGCTGACCGAGAACTGGGGGTTCTCCGCGGTCGCGATGACCGTCATCAGATAGCGGTCCTCGGCAGGGGCGACCTTGCGGTCGGTCTTCTGCCACGGCTGCCCGGTCGGTACGAACACCACCTCGTCGAGATGGAACTGCGCGGCCACCTCACTGGCCGCGACCAGATGCCCGTGGTGAATCGGGTCAAACGTTCCGCCCATGACGCCGAGGCGGCGTTTGCCCGGGTTGGACGGCCCGCTTCCGGGGCCGGGTCCCGGGCCCTTCGCCGGACCGGTGGGCATGCGCTGCTCTCCCATGCCTGCAGACACTACCGGCCCGGCCGCCGGGCGTCGGCCCACAGGCCTCCGGGACGGCCGGGACCAGGCACTTCGCCGGACTCAGCGGTCGCGGTTGAAGCGAGTGGTGATCCACAGCAGCAGCAGGAGGATGACGAGGGCGCCTCCGCCCGTCATGAACGGGCTGATGCTCGAGTGGCGTTCGCCTTCGCCCTCGGCGAGAGTGACCAACTGGGCAGCGGTGCTGTGGAAGCTCATCTTCGGCAGAACCTATCCGGTGTGGGCGGGATAAAGACGTCGACTCATCGTAAGCGGGGACCTGCGCACCGATCACGCCGACTCCACCATTGGGTCCGTGGCGCTCGTGCGGAGAGCCGCGGCCGCTGCGGTCACCTGCGCTTGTATCCCCGCAACAGCAACCAGGCGGTCAGGGCGCAGCCGAGGACCATCACGATCAGCACGACGCGGAGCAGGTTGCCCGGGCCCTGCCGGCCGGCGGCCATGACGACTTCGGTGAGCCAGGCGGCGGAAGTGTGCTCCATGGTTCGCTCCTTACGGTGTGCTGCCCTGCCACGGTATCTCCGCCTAGGCTGGATCCCGCTTCTGGGGCACATCGGGCGTCGCGTGTCCACGCACCGGCGGGACCCGATGACCCGTCGCACAGTGATCATCAGACACATGGGGGACCACATGTCCGACGAAAGCCACCAGCAGAACGGGCACGAGCACGTGCCGAGCAGGCGGCGCAGGCGCTTCCAGGGGATCTCCTCGCGGGCGTACGAACACCCCGCGGACCGTTCGGCCCTGGTGGCCCTGCGCAAGCTCAGCGGCTTCGACACGGTCTTCAAGGCGCTCAGCGGTCTGCTGCCCGAGCGCAGCCTGCGGCTGCTGTTCCTGTCCGACTCCGTACGGGTCTCGGACGCGCAGTTCGCCCATCTCAACGACATGCTGCGGGACGCCTGTTACATCCTGGACCTGGAGAAGGTCCCCCCGATGTACGTCACCCAGGACCCGCAGCCGAACGCGATGTGCATCGGTCTGGACGAGCCCATCATCGTCGTGACGACCGGACTGGTGGAGCTCCTGGACGAGGAGGAGATGCGGGCGGTCGTCGGGCACGAGGTCGGGCACGCGCTGTCCGGCCACTCGGTCTACCGGACCGTCCTGCTGTTCCTGACCAACCTGGCAATCCGCATCGCCTGGATCCCGCTGGGCAATATCGCGATCATGGCGATCGTGACCGCGCTGCGGGAGTGGTTCCGCAAGTCGGAGCTGTCGGCCGACCGGGCCGGGCTGCTGGTCGGGCAGGACCTGCAGTCCTCGATGCGAGGGCTGATGAAGATAGCGGGCGGGAACCATCTGCACGAGATGAACGTGGACGCGTTCCTGGAGCAGGCCGAGGAGTACGAGGCCGGGGGCGATCTGCGTGACTCGGTGCTGAAGATCCTCAACGTGCTGCCGCGCACCCATCCTTTCACCGCGGTCCGCGCGGCCGAACTGAAGAAGTGGGCGGCGTCCCGTGACTACCAACGGATCATGGACGGCCACTATCCGCGACGCACCGAGGACAAGGACACCTCGGTGTCGGACTCCTTCCGGGAGTCGGCGGCAAGCTACGCCAACGAGGTGAAGGAGTCCAAGGACCCGCTGATGAAGCTGGTCAGCGATATCGCGGGCGGGGCGGGCGACCTCGGCGGCCGGGTGAAGCGCGGCTTCTCCGGCTTCGCGGGTGGCGCACCCAAGGAGGACACGCGCCGCGAGCCGCGCGACGCCCAACGGGACGACGAGGGCCCCGACGGCGGCGCCTGAGCGACCGCAGGCTCACCACCAGCCGCGCCCCCCACAGCCGGGCGGCACGCGGCCCGGACACCGCCTCTGGTCCGGCTCAGGGCCAGGGGCGGGCCCGGCCCCGGCGATCGTCCCCGCTGCGAGGGCGCCCCATGGGAACGGCTCTCCTGGGCAGGGCGGCTCCCGGACCGCGTGGGAACGGCTCTCCTGGGCGGGTGATGCGACAACGCGGCGCGAGGTGCCGTGCCGGGCGCCGCGAGCCGGTGAACCTTTCCGGTCGCCGCACTAGACCTTCGGCTGGGCGCTCGTCGCGAGGGTGCCGCACAAGGCCGTGGCGTTGCCCGTGGCGTAGGGGTCGGTGCCGGCCGGGCCGCCCGCCTTGGCCGTCTGGCCCGCGAGCAGCGGACGCAGATGGTCCGCGGAGTCGTCGGCGCAGGCGAGCGGGCCGGCCTGGACGTACGAGGCGACCAGCTGGGCCTGGTTCATCCGCAGGTCCTCGCGGTCGAAGCGGAAGGTCAGCTCGCGTCGCACGGTGAACAGCGACGCCTTGGCCTTGGCGTCGGCGCCGGTCGGCTTCAACGCGTACACCATGGTGTGGTCGGAGGTGACCTCCAGCGTGTCGGAGTCGGCCTCTGTCGCCTGCAGCGTGCCCTGGACGCGAATGCTGCGGTCGGCCAGCTGGACCCGGGACGGGTCGAAGCGGACCAGCCAGCCGGTGGCAGCGTGCCGTCCGTCGGCGGCCGGGTGGCTGAAACTCTGATCGAACTGGTCGAGCTGCTGGGGGTCGAGCAGCACGCGGACCGAGCGCACGGCGCCGCCGGTGAGGACGGCCGGATCCAGGGCGGACTCGACGAGGTAGTCCTTCGCGGTGGTCAGCGCGGCGACGATCTGGCTGTCGGAGAAGTGCGCGGTGCGCCGGGTGGCGGGGAAGGCGATGCCCTTGCCGCCGACGCGGAACTGGGCGGCGGGGCTGTGTGTGTACAGCAGCTCGGGGTCGGTGGAGCCGGGTACGGCGGACCGCGGGGCGAGGGGTATCACCGTCATGCGCAGCGGCTCGGCCGGCAGCGTCTCGGGCGCCGGGTACGGATGGCGCACGCCCATGTAGATCGCGGTACCGAAGGCGACGGCTATCAGCAGGACGAGGATGAGCGCCTGCCGGGTCAGTCCCCGGCGCACCGGCGGGCGCCGGCGCACGGCCGGGGCATGGTCGCCCATGCGCTCGCGCGCGGAGTACTCCTGAAGCCGGGCAGCCCTGACGAACGACTCGTCGAACACGACGGATCGGTACTCGTCCTCGCCACCACCGGGAGCGCCCTCGGGTGTCCCCTCCGGTGGGTCTCCAGGCCCGCCCATATCTTCAGAGTAGGTCTCTGGGAGCTCAGGTAAACGCCCTGGTACACGACAAGTTCTGACAGGTTCTCACCGTGGTTTCGAACGGATGTCGAACATGCTCGTTCGGGCCCTCAAGGTGTCCTGGGCACCGCCGAGAACGCCGGTGGCGAGTAGTCCGCGGACGCCGAGGGTCCTGTGCCCGCGCTCGCCTCCCGGCCCTGTTCGAGACCGGTGGTGGCCGGCGGAGGAACCTGCTCCTGGCGGCCCGAGGACGCGCCTCGGTACACCGCCGTGAACGCCAGTGCGACCATGCCTATGCCCATCACGAGGGCGAGCAGCCAGGCGACGGGGCGGTGCCAGCGGGCGCCCCTGCCGTAGGTGCCCGGTGCGCCGTAGCGGTCCTCGAGGATCTCCGTGTCGTCCAGGCCGTCCAGAGCCCGGCCGGGACCGAATTCTCCGCCGTCGTCGGGGTCGAACCCGTCCTCGTAACGCTCGTCGTCGCTGCGTGCGCCCCGGGCGTGCGCCCGGCGCGCCTCGGCCTCCTGGGCATCCGCGCGGGCCTGGGCGGCGGCGAGGAGTCTCTCGACGGCCGTCGGCTCGTGGACCTGGGCGGCCCGCACGAAGGCCTCGTCGAAGACCACGGAGGCGAACTCTTCGTCCGTCCCTCCGCGGTCGCGGTCGTCGTCGGGCTCCCGGCCGTCACCGAACGGCGTGCCCCCCACGTCCTCCGGCACGGCTCCAGAGTAGACCTGGGGGGTCAATTTGGGCAGACGGTAAGGAAATTCATCCGCCCGGCCAGACGGTTTCCAAGCCGTTGCCGGGGACAACCAACCATGCGGTCGCTGAGCGGCCGCTCAGCGACGGATGTGCCCGTCACCGGTCACGATGTACTTGGTGCTCGTCAGCTCGGGCAGACCCATGGGGCCTCTGGCGTGCAGCTTCTGGGTGGAGATGCCGATCTCCGCGCCGAAGCCGAACTGGCCGCCGTCCGTGAAGCGCGTCGAGGCGTTCACGGCGACCGTGGTCGAATCGACCAATTGGGTGAAACGACGCGCCGCCTGCTGCGAGGTGGTGACGATTGCCTCGGTGTGACCGGAGCTCCACAGCCGGATGTGCTGTACGGCCCTGTCCAGGGAGTCCACGACCGCGGCGGCGATGTCGTACGAGAGGTACTCGGTGTCCCAGTCCTCGGGCGTGGCCTCCACGACCGTGGCCCCCGAGCCCTTGGCGTAGGCCATCACGCGCTCGTCGCCGTGCACGGTGACCCCGGCCTCGGCCAGGGCCTCCAGGGCCCGAGGCAGGAACTCGGGGGCGATGTCCTGGTGCACCAGCAGCGTCTCGGCCGCATTGCACACGCTCACCCGCTGGGCCTTGGAGTTGATCAGGATCTCGATCGCCATGTCGATGTCGGCCTGGGCGTCGACGTAGACGTGGCAGTTGCCGGTGCCGGTCTCGATCACCGGGACCGTGGACTCCTCCACCACGGTGCGGATCAGCGAGGCGCCGCCGCGCGGGATGAGCACGTCGACCAGGCCGCGGGCGCGCATCAACTCGCGGACGGACTCACGGCTCTCGCCGGGCACGAGCTGCACGGCGTCGGCGGGCAGACCGGAGCCGCCCACGGCGTCGCGCAGGACCCGGACCAGGGCGGTGTTGGACTCGTGCGCGGAGGACGAGCCGCGCAGCAGCACCGCGTTCCCGGACTTCAGGCACAACGCGGCGGCGTCGACGGTCACATTGGGCCGGGCCTCGTAGATGATCCCCACGACGCCGAGCGGGACGCGGACCTGGCGCAGGTCGATGCCGTTGGGGAGGGTGGAGCCACGGACGACCTCGCCGACCGGGTCGGGCAGGGCGGCGACGTCCCTGACGTCGGAGGCGATCGCCCGGATCCGCTCGGGCGTGAGCGTGAGCCGGTCGATGATGGCCTCGCTGGTGCCCGCCTCACGGGCCCTGGCGATGTCCTTGGCGTTGGCCTCGACGATCTCGCTCGCACGGACCTCCAGCGCGTCCGCGACGGCCAGCAGGGCGTCGTCCTTCTCGACCCGCGGCAGCGGCGCGAGGTCGTCGGCGGCGACCTTGGCACGGTAGGCGGCCTGGGCGACCGGGGACATCGAGTCGTGCGGCGAGAGCGTGGTCATGGGGGAAGGGTAGTGCTCCGGACGGAACCGTCCACGGCTTGTTCCACGCACCGAGACACCCTCAAAACGGATGAACTCCGACCGGCGTCGCCGGCGGCGGCCCGTACCCCTCGGCCACCCGCTGGTGATAGGTCTCGCGGTCGATGACCTCGAGGCCGACGATCTCCCAGGGCGGAAGCCCCGCAGTGTGGCGGTGCTCGCCCCACAGACGCAGCGCGACCGCGGCGGCGTCGTGCAGGTCGCGGGCCTCCTCCCAGTAGCGGATCTCCGCGTGATCGGCGGCATAGCGGCTGGTCAGCAGGAAGGGATGGTCGTGGGCGAGCTGCTCCAGGGCGCGCCGCACCTCCATCAGCGGGGCCCGGTCGCCGGAGACGCTGAGCGTGACATGCCACAGCCGGGGGACGTCGCGGGGTGCCTCGTACGCGTCGCCTTCCGCGACGCCGGTCAGTGCACGCTCCTCCCCGGCCGTACGGGGAGAACCGCCGTCACGAGGGGCACCGGAGGTGCCGCGACCGCGGAACGCCGCCGCCCCAGGGCGCACTCGTCTCACGACGGCCTCCTCAACGCAGTACTCGTGCGGAACGTGTCCCCGAAACACGTCCCCAGACAAAGTGGAGCAGGCCCCAGGGCTCCGTGGGGCGGTTTTACGGAACGTCCCCCACCGGAAGACCGCACGGAGCGGACCTTTCGGCCCGTTACGGGTGCAGGATGACCAGGTCGTCCCGGTGGACGACCTCGCGTTCGTAGGCGGGGCCCAGGTCGCGCGCCAGTTCCCGGGTCGAGCGGCCGATCAGCCGGGGGATCTCCTTGGCGTCGAAGTTGACGAGCCCGCGCGCCACCGCCACGCCCGCGCTGTCGCGCAGTTCGACGGGGTCGCCCGCGGTGAAGTCGCCCTCGACCGCGGCGATGCCGGCGGGCAGCAGCGACTTGCGGCGCTCGACGACCGCGCGCACGGCCCCGTCGTCCAGCGTGAGCGCGCCCTGCGGGGTGGAGGCGTGCTGCAGCCACAGCAGCCGGTCGGCGGAGCGCTTGCCGGTGGGATGGAAGTACGTGCCCGTGCCCCGGCCCGAGAGGGCGTCCGCGGCGTGGACGGTGGAGGTGAGCACCACGGGGATGCCGGCGGCCGCCGCGATCCGGGCCGCCTCGATCTTGGTGACCATGCCGCCGGTGCCGACGCCGGCCTTGCCGACGCTGCCGATCTCCACATGGGCGAGGTCCTCCGGCCCCCGCACCTCCGCTATGCGTGAGGTGCCCGGCCTGCTGGGGTCCCCGTCGTACACGCCGTCCACGTCCGACAACAGGACCAGCAGGTCGGCGTGGACGAGGTGGGCGACGAGCGCGGCGAGGCGGTCGTTGTCCCCGAAGCGGATCTCGTCCGTGGCGACCGTGTCGTTCTCGTTGACGACCGGAAGCGCGCCCATCGCCAGGAGCTTGTCGAGGGTGCGGGAGGCGTTGCGGTGATGGGCGCGGCGGCTGGTGTCGTCGGAGGTGAGCAGCACCTGGCCGACGCGGATGCCGTGGCGGGCACAGGAAGCGGCGTAGCGGGCCACCAGCAGACCCTGGCCGACACTGGCCGCGGCCTGCTGCCGGGCCAGGTCCCGGGGGCGGCGGCGTAGACCGAGGGGGGCGAGACCGGCGGCGATGGCCCCCGAGGAGACCAGGACGATCTCCTTCTCGCCTCCGCTGCGGTGCTTGGCGAGCACGTCGACGAGGGCGTCGACACGGTCCGCGTCGAGCCCGCCCGCCGCCGTGGTCAGCGAGGAGGAGCCCACTTTGACGACGATCCGATGGGCCTGCGCCACGGCCTGCCTTGCCCCTGCCACCTGCTGTGCTTCCCCTCGCGCGTCGATCCGGCTCCCGCCCGGCAATCTACGCGAACGGGCACGGGTTCCGCGCACCGGTCCAGCACGCGGACGGGCATGGTGTGACCATGTGATCACACCGCGCTTACGGCAAAAAGGTTGCACTGGTCTCCTATAGAAATTAAAGATGATGCAAACATAATTTGAACGTCGTGCCACCTAACGTCCACCGCGCACGGCGCGTGCTTCTGCGGTCGGGGAAGAGCCCCTACGACGTCGTCCCCGTGGAGGAAGCCCTCCATCGCGACGTCATCGCCACCAACGCGGGCAATCTGATCTTCAGCGACGCCGCCCACAAGATCCTCGAGACTCCGCACACCGAGGTGGTCTCGAACGGAATTCGGGCCGATGCCGCCGCGGCGGCCCGGATCAACGAGGAGTACGACGCCTTCGTCGTACCGCTCGCCAACGCGTTCCGGCCCTCCTTCGAGACCGGGCTGCAGCGTCTGACGCGACTCATCGGGAAGCTGCGGATCCCCGTAGTGGTGCTGGGCGTAGGTGGGCAGACCGGGCTCAGCTACGACCCGGCGCGGCTGAAGCCGATGGAGCCCACCGTCCGCGAGTTCGTCTCGGCGGTGCTCGACCGCAGCGCGTCCATCGGTGTGCGGGGCGAGTTCACCGAGAAGTATCTGAAGGACATGGGGTTCACGGACGTCGAGGTCATCGGCTGCCCCTCGATGTTCCTGTACGGCAAGGAACTCGCCGTGGACAAGCGGGTGCCCGCCCTGACGCCCGAGTCCCGGATCGCCGTCAACGGCTCGCACAGCGCGGTGCAGAAGCAGGGGCTCGACCGGATCATCACCCGGACCCACGCACGCTATCCGCATCTGCGCTTCGTCGGCCAGAACCTCAGCGACGCCCGGCAGTTGCACTGGCGGGACCTGTCGGACGCGAACGGTCGGGTCACCGCGATGCCGACGCACCCGGACCACCCGATGTACCGCGAGGACAAGGTCCGGGTCTACATCGACCCCGTCACCTGGATCGACGACCTGCGCGGCTTCGACTTCTCCTTCGGCTCCCGCATCCACGGCAACATCGCGGCGCTGCTGGCGGGCACACCCGCGACCGTGCTGTGCGGGGACTCGCGGACGCTGGAGCTGTGCCGGTACTTCGACATCCCGCACCGCAGAATCGACGCCCTGCCCGAGGACCTCGACCCGGCCCGGCTCTACGAGGAGGCCGACTTCACGGCGCTGACCCGCGGACACCAGGAGCGCTTCGAGCGTTTCACGGCGTTCCTGGACAAGAACGGCCTGGAGAACACCTTCACGCACGGTGACGGCGGCGCGGCCTTCGACGAGCGCATGAGGTCGCTGTCCTTCCCGGCCGGCCTGCGTCCCTGGAACGACTCCGATGTCGCCTCGCTCTCCACGCGGTTCGGCTGGCTGCAGAGCCGCATCATCCAACTGTCCCAGGACAACGCGAAGTTGAGGCGCGACGTGGCGCGGGCGAACGCGAGCACCAAGGCCGCTGCGGCGGTGCCGCCGCCCTCGGTCTACCGCCGGGCGCGCCGGGCGGTGGGGCGGCCGCTCCGCAAGGCGCTGCAGTCCGGGGGCAAATAGGCGGCCCAGCGTCGCCGTTCCGGTGCGGTCGACGGGGGCGCGCTCTTGTGGGCGGGCCCCCGGCAGCGGCCCTCAGGCCGCCCGTCGCACTTTCAGCACCCGCCGGGCCGCCTTCCGCAGTCGCTTGAAGTGGACCGTCGTCAGCGGCTTGAAGGCCTCGATCGTGAGCGTCTCGCGGGTCGTCGGCACGAACCAGTCGTCCGGGAGGCCCGCGGTGGCGTCGCGGAAGTGCGGGTAGCCGAGGTAGGCCTTGCCGGTTCGCGGCTCCATGAAGACCGTGGGCGCCTTGTTCGCGCTGACGAACGCCAGCACGTCGGCCAGCAGGTCCTCGCGGCCCCGCGCCACCAGGTGCAGCCGCAGCCGCTCGTTGACCTTCAGCCGCCCGGCGATGCCCTCGTGCCAGTACGCGTCCATCAGCGGCTTGGCGAGCTCCAGCTTGTGGGCGCGCACCTCCTCGTCGCCCCTGAGGAAGGCGGGCCCGAACTGCGGGAGGAGGGTGATCAGGAAGGGGCGGACCATCAGGGAGTCGCGGCGCGGGCCCGCGGGCACGTGCTCGGCGATGAGCTCCATGAGGGCGCGGGCCGAGTCGAAGCGCAGGGTGTAGCTGCCGCTCTTGGTGACGTGCTTGCCGTCGTCCCGGCCGACCAGGTAGTAGCAGACGTAGTCGGAGATCACGGAGACGCCGTCCGCGCGGAGGTACGCCTCCATCGTGAACAGGGCGTCCTCACCGGTCTTCAGCGACTCGTCGAAGTGCATCCCGTGCCGCGTGAGCAGCTCGCGCCGGAAGAGCTTCTGTGCGCTCAGTGTGAACTTGATCTGCGAGGAGAAGACGTCGGTCCGCGGCAGGGTCTTGCCCCACATCGACTTGGGGGCGGTGCGGTTGACGCCGACGACCTTGCCGAGCACGACATCGGTCCCCTGCTCGTCGGCCATGGCGACCATGCGCTCCAGCGCCTCGGCCCCGAGTCGGTCGTCCGCGTCGAGGAAGAACACATACCGTCCGCGGGCCCTCTCCAGGCCTACGTTGCGCGGGCGGCTGGGACCGCCGGAGTTCTCCTGATGAATGACCGTGACGGCCATGGGAGCGCGCTTGGCGAACTCCTCCAGCTGGTCACCCGTCCCGTCCGTCGAACCGTCGTCGACGGCGATGACCTCGATCCGCGCCGGGTCGAGCGTCTGCGCCTGCACAGACTCCAGGCACTCGACCAGGTACGGCATCGCCTCGTACGCCCCGATGATCACAGATACATCAGGCTGCGCAGCGGTCACGGTTCCCCCTTGTCACGGGACATCCCCCGCTTGTCTCCGGCACTTACCCATAAGAGATCCGACGCCGTGCGCGGGTTGCCCCCACTCCACGGATTCGTGACACAAGTCACATAACGAACGGACACCAAACCACAGTAGGCCGCCACGGTAAGAGCAAGGAAAGAACCCGGGTGCCGAGGAGTCTCTCCTCGGCACCCGGGCCCTTGGGCCGTACGGCGTATCAGCCCTTGACCACGTCGGTCGTCTCGTCGGCGGGCGTGGCGCGCTGGCCCGGCAGCGCGCTCGCCGGCTCCGCGGCGGACACCCGGGCACCGGACTCCTGGCCGTGGTTGCGGGCCTCGGCCTTCTGCGCCAGGTCGCTCACGGCGGCGTTGAACTGCTCGATCGAGGTCGGCTCGTCCGGGCCCAGCAGATAACGCTTGAGCTCCTGACGTTCGGCGGTCAGTGTGTCGGCCTCGGGATCCCGGACGGCGGCCAGGAGCTCGTCAAGTTCGCGCGCCGAGTTCGACAGGATCACGGCTGCCCGGACCGCCGTGTTCTGCCGCTTGAACTCCTCGGCGCCGAGCTCCGCGGAGTCGGTGACGGCGTAGGGCTTGCCGCTCGCGATGAAGTCGGAGACCACGCTGGAGATGTCGGAGACCATCGCGTCGGAGGCGTTGAAGCAGTCGTACAGGCGCGGCTCGGAGCCCGTGATGACGCGGTGCTGCCAGGAGCCGAACGAGCGCCAGTAGGCGTCGTTCCATTCGGCGCGCAGCCGGGCGACCTCCTCGTGTCTGGCCACGTCGACCAGACCGTCACGGGTCGCCTCGGCTTCGTCGCCGCTGTCGCCGACCGGCCCGCTCAGCTCCGTGAGCCGGGCCTCGATGCGGGCCAGCTCGGCCTTGGCCTCGGCCTGCGCTGCGGCGTCCGCCGTGAAGCGCGGGTCGGCGGCGCGCTCGGCGGCGGCCTTCTCGATCAGGGCGGTGATCCGCCGGTGCGCGGCACCCGCCTTGGGGCTACGGGTGCCGGTGAAGGGGTGGGGCTTGTACAGGACCCGGACCGGCCGGTCGGCGGCGAGCAACTTCTTCACGATGTTCTCGCCCGCCAGCAGGAGCGAGGTGTTGCCCGGATTGTCGTCCCAGCCTTCCCAGGTGGGCGCGTACAGGACGGTCGGGATGCGCCCCTCGGGCACGCCCCGCCAGGGCTGGATGGGCGCGAGCTGCGGGCGGCCGACCTCGACGATGTCGTCGTCGCGGACGCCGACGTCGGCAAGGGCGTAGCGGTCACGGCCCGCACGGCCCGCCGTCCACACCTCGTCGTAGACCTTGCTGAACGGGTTGACGCTGGCGATCTTGTCGCTGTCGCCGTGGCCGATGAAGACGTGCTTCATGGTCGGGACGCGCAGCATGTGGATGTTCTTGCCGACGTTCGCCGCGTACAGCGTGACACGCACCGTGGACAGATCCAGGTTCATCAGGTGCACCCCTCCGGGCACGCAGATGACCGGGACCGTGGTGGGCAGCAGGTTCTCCAGGATGACGTGCTCGCGGAGGATGATCAGCGGCCGGCTCTCCAGCCGCTCCATCGTCTCCAGCCACATGTTCACCTGGTACGCCGAGTCCTTGGAGCCGGAGAAGTACAGCACCGTCTCCGGGCGGTACTCGCGCAGCCAGCCGCTGGCCGCCTTGAGCACCGTCGCCGCGTTCGGCGGGATCCGCCGGCCGCGGACGTAGGGGGCGAGCGCGGCCACGTAGAGGAAGGCCAGCACCAGGGTGACGGCGACGCCCGTGAGGCCGTAGACGGCCTTGTCGGTGACCGCGGTGACCAGCAGGCCGACAACCGCGACGAGGTCGAGGTGGAGCATCTTCTCGCCGGCGCGGTCGAGCAGCAGGCGCGGCGGGGCGTCCGGAATGCGGATCCGCGAGGCGAGGTCGACGTTGCGAGTGGCGACCGGCATCCTGCGGCGATTGTGGATCAGGGTGACCAGGGCACCGTGCGGGGCCTGGAAGCCGTAGAAGGCGAGGAAGCAGCCGACCGCCGTGTAGAAGACCAGGTCGCTGGAGAGCGAGAGCCGGGCCAGGAGCAGGATCAGCAGCAGCTGACGGATCAGGAACCGGATGGACAGACCGGCCCGCACCTTGCCGAGGCGGTTGATCAGATAGCTGCCGCGCCGGTGCAGATAGTGGTCCGCCAGATAGGTAACTGCGGCCGCGGCCGCGAAGGCACCGACGCTCGGGAGGAGCGCGGCCAGCATCAGCACGGGAAAGCCCAGCATCATGAGGGCCGCCGCGGCCAGCTCGGCCGCACTGCCCACCCGGGCAACGCGTATAGCAGTGGAAATCACGGGGGAACCTGCTCTTGGAGGGGGAGTGCCGGTGGTGGTACGGAGAAAATCTTCGGTAGGTATTTGAAAAGGAATGGGAAAGTTGCTGCGGACGATCTGAAATTTTATGGATTCAGGCCCCTGCGTCCGCGCATTCGCCGCGCAATCACAGAGGCCTGAATTCCGGGAACCAAGGAAAAAACGGATTATGCCACGTCGTCCTGGCGGTCCAGGACGCCGGCCAGGGCCGCCTCGAAACCGGATGCCCTGCCCGCCTCCGCCGTCGGGTCCTGCTGGCGCACGTCGATGACATGGCCGGTGAGTTCGGAGACGAGGACGTCGAGCGAGGTCCGCGCCACGGCCTCGGAGGACAGCAGCGAGCCGGCGGGCTCCTGGCCGAAGGCCTTGGTGCGCATCGGGGTCGCGGTGCGCTCCGGATTGATGCAGTTGACGCGGACGCCGTCGCCGGCCCATTCGTCGGACAGCGCCTGGGTGAGGTTGACCATGGCCGCCTTGGTCGAGGAGTACAGGCTGTACTCGGCGCGGCCGCGGGTGTAGCTGCTGGAGGTGTAGAGCAGCAACTGCCCCTGGGTCTCGGCCAGGTACTTGTAGGCGGACCGGGCGATCTGCACCGGGGCCAGGTAGTTGACCTTCAGCGCTTCCTCGATGGTCGCGTTGTCGGTCTCGGCGAGCTTGCCTATGCGCAGCACGCCGGCGGTGTTGACGACGTAGTCGATGCGCCCGGTCTCGGCGTACGCCCTGGACAGCGCGTCGTCGACCTCCTCCGGATTCTCCACATGCGTTCCGGTGGTGGAGCGGCCCAACGCATACACCGTGGCGCCGTAGGACTCGGCCAGTGCGGCGATGTCCTTTCCGATCCCGTACGAGCCGCCGAAGACGACGACCGTCTTGGCGCTGAGGAGTTCGCGGTAGGCCTCTTCGCCGATCTGCTCGGGCGCGGCGGTGGAGGCGAGCTGGAACAGCTTGTCGGCGATGAAGACGTCGACCGGCTGCGTGACCTTCATGTTGTACTCGTCGCCCGCGACGACGTGGATCGGCACGTCCGGCAGGTACCTGAGCACGACGGTGCAGTCGTCGGTGGCCTGGAAATTGGGGTCGCCGGCTGCGATCTCATAGGCCCGGCGGATGGTGGACAGCTTGAAGGCCTGCGGGGTCTGGCCGCGGCGCAGCCGGGATCGGTCCGGGATCTCCGTGATGAACTCGCCGTCCTCGCCGTGCGTGCGGGTCACGATGATGGTGTCCGCCGACGGAATGGCGACGTCGACGGCCTGGTAGCGGTCCAGGGCCGCGACGCAGTCGTCGATGACGCGCCGTGACAGCAGGGGGCGGACGGCGTCGTGGAACAGGACGTTGCGGTCCTCGCCCTCGGCCAGGCCCTCGCCGAGCGTGGCGATGGCCCGCTCGGTGGTCTCGTTCCGTGTGGAGCCGCCCTCGATGATGTGCGTCACCTTGGTGAAGCCCGCCTTGGCGACGATTCTCTCGATGTCCGGCACATAGCCCGGCGCCATCAGCACGATGACGTCGTCGATGGAGTCGGCCTTCTCGAAGGTGGTCAGCGTGTGCTCGATCACCGCCTTGCCGGCGATCTTCAGCAGCTGCTTCGGAATCGACAGACCCACGCGCTGACCGGTGCCACCAGCCAGGATCACTGCGGTGGTACGGGGCTTGGCTATGCGCTCAGACACAAGTGACCTACCTCGGGCTTCAGGGAACCTTCGGATGGTCCCACTTTCGGTAAGTGAAGTGCAAGGTGAGCGCCCTCTGCTGAATATGTGAGCGCAACCTGTTATTCACCTTCCATCCTCGACGATCTTCGGATACCCCGCCTGAATTGTCCGGTTTTGCTGTGAGTAACTCCACACGTTTCTCACGCGTTTTCGTTTCACTTTCCCCCGCGACGCCTTCCGCTCACAGCAGTCGGGCGCAGTGACGCGCTCACCGACGGGGCGACCGAAGGTCGGTGTGCCCCGCGCGTGGTCTGCGGCGGTCCGGCCGACGACGGGGTGAAGTGTGCAGGCCGATGCCCGGGGACGGTCGTCCCGTCCCCGGGCATCAGGGCTCTACGGCGTCGCTACGAGATCACTCGAACGGATCGAAGTCGTCGAAGTCCCGCTGGGCCTCGTCCCGTTCGGCCTGCCGTTCCCGGCGGCGCTGGACGGCGGGACGCAGGGCCTCGAACCGGTGGTCCTCGCCGCGTCGGCCGAGCATCTCCGCGCCCGCGGTCACCGTGGGCTCCCAGTCGAAGACGACCGCGTTGTCCTCGGGCCCGATGGCGACACCGTCACCGGCCCTGGCGCCCGCCTTCATCAGCTCGCCCTCGACACCGAGGCGGTTGAGCCGGTCGGCGAGATAACCGACGGCCTCGTCGTTGTTGAAGTCGGTCTGGCGCACCCAGCGCTCGGGCTTCTCACCGCGCACGCGGAACAGCCCGTCGTCCTCGCGCGTGACCGTGAAGCCCGCCTCGTCGACGGCCTTCGGCCGGATGACGATCCGGGTCGCCTCCTCCTTCGGCTTGGTGGCCCGCGCCTTCGCGACCAGGTCGCCGAGGGCGTACGACAGCTCCTTCAGCCCGAGGTGGGCCACCGCGGACACCTCGAAGACGCGGTATCCGCGCGCCTCCAGGTCGGGCCGCACCATATCGGCCAGGTCCTTGCCGTCCGGTACGTCGATCTTGTTCAGGACGACCATCCGCGGGCGGTTGCCGAGGCCGCCGTACTGCTTCAGCTCCTCCTCGATGACGTCGAGGTCGGAGACGGGGTCGCGGTCGGACTCCAGCGTGGCCGTGTCCAGCACGTGCACGAGCACGCTGCACCGCTCGACGTGCCGCAGGAACTCAAGGCCCAGGCCCTTGCCCTGACTGGCGCCCGGGATCAGTCCCGGGACGTCGGCGATGGTGTACACGGTCGAGCCCGCGGTGACCACACCCAGGTTCGGGACGAGGGTGGTGAACGGATAATCGGCGATCTTCGGCTTGGCCGCGGAGAGCACGGAGATCAGCGAGGACTTGCCGGCACTCGGGTAGCCGACGAGGGCCACGTCCGCGACCGTCTTCAGCTCGAGGACGATGTCCTGCAGGTCGCCGGGCACGCCGAGCAGCGCGAAGCCCGGCGCCTTGCGGCGGGCCGAGGCCAGCGCCGCGTTGCCGAGGCCGCCGCGGCCGCCCTGGGCGGCGATGTACGACGTCCCGTGACCGACCAGGTCGGCGAGCACGTTGCCCGCCTTGTCGAGCACGACCGTGCCGTCCGGCACCGGCAGGACCAGGTCCTGGCCGTCCTTGCCGGCCCGGAAGCCGCCCTCGCCGGGCTTGCCGTTGGTGGCCTTGCGGTGCGGGGAGTGGTGGTAGTCGAGAAGCGTGGTGACCGACTGGTCGACGGTGAGGATCACATCGCCGCCACGGCCGCCGTTGCCGCCGTCGGGGCCGCCGAGCGGCTTGAACTTCTCGCGGTGCACGGAGGCGCAGCCGTGGCCTCCGTTACCCGCGGCGACGTGGAGTTCGACGCGGTCCACGAAGGTGGTCATGGTGCAATGCCTCCAGAAAATTCGGATTTGTCTCGTGTCAACACGCGAAAGGCGGACCCGCCTTCCCGACCGGGAAGTGAGGTCCGCCTCGCGAAAAGTTCGGTCGAAAAGCCGTGAATCAGATGATCAGGCGACCGGAACGATGTTCACAACCTTGCGGCCACGGTGGGAACCGAACTCCACCGCACCGGCCTGCAGCGCGAACAGCGTGTCGTCGCCGCCACGGCCGACGCCGGCGCCCGGGTGGAAGTGGGTGCCGCGCTGGCGGACCAGGATCTCACCCGCGTTCACGACCTGACCGCCGAAGCGCTTTACGCCGAGCCGCTGGGCGTTGGAGTCGCGACCGTTCCGGGTGGACGATGCGCCCTTCTTGTGTGCCATTTCTCCTCAGTCCCTTACTTCGCAGCCGTGGGGATCGACGTGACCTTGATCGCCGTGTACTGCTGGCGGTGGCCCTGGCGGCGGCGGTAACCGGTCTTGTTCTTGTAGCGCAGAATGTCGATCTTCTGGCCCTTGTGGTGGTCCACGACCTCGGCCTGGACCTTGATACCGGCCAGCACCCACGGGTCGCTGGTCACAGCGTCGCCGTCGACAACGAGCAGGGCCGAGAGCTCGACCGTGTCGCCAACCTTGGCAGTGGAAATCTTGTCAACCTCAACGATGTCGCCGACAGCAACCTTGTGCTGGCGACCACCGCTGCGCACGATGGCGTACACGCGGATCTCACTCTCTCGCTCGGGAACGGCACCCCCGCAGTCCAGCCACCCGGCAACGCGGACGGCCTCTTCCGGTCGCGGCCCGCGCCCGGAAGGAAGAGGTTTACGGGGATGTGGCGCGTCTGTGGACACGCCGACGGTCAAGGTTACGGGGCCCGGCTTGAGGGGTCAAACCGGGCCCCGAGTGAACCACGGATCAGAAGTCGCCCGTCACTCCACCGTCATCAAGCACGAAGGAGTAGTCGGGAACGGTCTCGGTGCCCGGATCTTCCGCTCGCTCCCCGGCCGGGAGAAGCCGCCGATCGGCGCCCGCCACCTGCGGGCGGCCGCCGCGCCCGTATGCTCGCTGGGCGAACGCAGACACCGGAAGGCATCGAAGTGAACTACAGGGTTCAACCCAGCGCCCAGGTCGACGAGTCCGCCGAGATCGGCGCCGGGAGCAGCGTGTGGGACCTCGCACAGATCCGCGAGGGCGCCCGGCTGGGCGAGGGCTGTGTGATCGGGCGGGGCGCATACGTCGGCACGGGCGTGCGCATGGGCGACAACTGCAAGCTGCAGAACTACGCGCTCGTCTACGAGCCTGCCGAACTCGGCGACGGTGTCTTCATCGGCCCCGCCGTGGTCCTCACCAACGACCACAACCCGCGCTCCGTGGACCCCGAGGGCAAGCAGAAGCGCGGCGGCGACTGGGAGGCCGTCGGTGTGAAGATCGCCGACGGTGCCTCGATCGGAGCGCGGTCCGTCTGCGTGGCCCCGATCAGCATCGGCCGCTGGGCGATGGTCGCCGCGGGCGCTGTCGTCACCAAGGACGTGCCGGACTTCGCCCTGGTCGTCGGCGTTCCCGCGCGACGGGTCGGCTGGGTCGGCAGGACCGGCGCCAAGCTGGTCGAGCACGCGACTCAGACGGGAGTGTGGGAGTGCCCGCGGACCGGCAGCCTTTACGAGGAGAAGGACGGCACGCTGACGGAGCGCAACGCCTGACCTCTGGGGGCGGAAGCTTCGAATCGCCGCCGGCCGCGCCTGCGCCCTGAAGGGGATCGGGCGCGGCCGGCGGTCGCACGTGCGCGAAAGCCGCGAACGGTGAACAACCGCCTACAGCATCTTCTACATGAATGGCGTCGACGTCCCCACTCATAGCCCCACCGTCGGCTACGACCTCTGATCCGCGGCAACGGGTCCGCAGGTCTGCCGTCCCGCGGGCGTCGTCGTTGCTGTGGGCTTGGTCCGGCTCACTGGTTCCTTTGACCGCCGAGGAACAGTCGGTCGAAATCGTCGCGTACGACGGTCCAGTCCCAGGCGGACAGCGCGTGTTCCGAGGCCGCGTGGCCCGCCTTCAGCCAGGTCTCCTCGGTGGCGGTGACCCCGAGGATTCGCCGTGCCGCCTCCTCGGGCGTGCCGACGACCCATTCCTGGGGAAAAAGAGTCCGGGCGCCGTTGTCCCCGTTCGCGAAGAAAGGCCAGTCGCGGACGACGGGGACGGCACCGCTGGCGGCCCCTTCGACGAGGGCACAGTGGAAGCTCTCGCGCACCGACGTGCTGAGGATCGTGCCGACCTCCTCCAGCGCGGCGGGCACGTCGTCGGTCTGTCCGATGTGGCGGACCGCGCCGGACGCCTCCAGCTTCGCCAGGTCCTGCTCCAGCCGACCACGGTAACGCCCTACAGCCGGGCTGATTTCGGTGTTCAAGTCGTCGCCGACGAGCAACAGTCGGTAGCGGTCGTCCTGCTTACGCAGCAGCCGCAGGACCTCGACCGCCCAACGGGGGTCCTTGGCGACCTGTCCGACGCCCACCAGTCCGAGGGTGAACCGCGCGTCAGAATGCTTCGGCCGCCGGTAGGAGGACAGGTCCATCGCATTGTGGATCACGGACAGGCGAGGCGCGTCCTCGGCCAGCAGCCGGGGTACCGCTGCCGTGGTCAGATCCCGCACATGGGCGCCGACGAAGAGCAGATCGTCGACACGCGAGAAATCCATGACATGCGGCCAGTAGCTGAACGCCTCGAAGCTGTGCAGCCGGACGACCACACGGGTGGTGCCCGGATCCACCAAGGTCAGGAAGGCCGCACCGGCCGAACACCAGTCGACGAAGACCGTGTCGGCCCAGTCGAGGTAGGGTCGCAGTGCCTGCTCGGCAGCCCGCCCGTAAGCGGCCTGACCCCCGACGGCACGGGCCATCATCCGCCCCAGGCCCTTGGCCAGGGAGGCGAGATCCGGGTCGGCGGCCAGGTCCAGGGTCCGGACCTCAACGTCGGGGTGCCGCTCGTACCAGTCAGTGATGATCGGGAGGAAGTTCGCGTTCGCCCGGTTGACGACGAGCAGCCGAAGAGGCCGGCCGTCGGGCGGCGGTGCAGCAGGCGCCGTGCGGCCGCGCGGCTTCGCCATCAATCGCATGACGCGGCTGCGCTGGAGCGCGGCCGTGAAGCCCTGGGGATCCTCGGCCAGAGGCGAGGTCAGCCCGTCGAGGTGGGGAACGCGATGAAACGCCAGCATCAGCGCCTTGGCCGCCGACGCGGTCGCGGCGGCCTTGTTCCCCTCCTTCAACAGCATGTCCGCGCAAGCGAGCTCGGCCGCGTAGGCCGCCTTGAGGCGGCGGGGGGTGAGACCGCGGGAGAGCTCCAGCTCAGCGGCCTCGACGAGCAGGTCGGCCTTCAGCCTGCGCCCCGGTATCCGGTGGGCCAGTACGTTCAACAGCCGGGCCCCGAGGGCTGGGGCTCCCGCCCGAGCCAGGCCTGAGCTCACCGGACGAGCGAGGCCGATCAACTGCTCAGCGGAGTTCCGTGAAACCGGCACAGCGTAGCTCCAGCTCTGTCACCGGGACCGATGCCCGGTGACGGTCGACGACGGGGGCAGGCCCGGGACGGCGATCTCCGGGATCTCGAAGCGATGGGTGAGGGTGACCTGAAGGACGACCTGCGAGGACGGTGAGGCAGACAGTCCGCCGACCGACGACGGCGGCGCGGACCGGCTGGGTGCACATGGCAGCGATCCGTGCCGCGGAGGGCGCGGTGGCGGCGGTGAAGACAGCGGACACGTGAGGATCCTGAGCGATGAGCGACCGGCCTCGGTAATGTGGCCAGGGCCGGATCATACGACGACTTTCATATGACCAGTTCCTGAACCGGTGATGAAAAAAATCGCGCACCGAGGCGTGTCGTACTGAGCACGGGGAGGCCGCCCGCGCGAGGATTCGCCGCCCCCCGCACCGTATGCTCACCGGGAGCACGCGAACACCGCGAAGCGATGAGGTGACGTACACCGAAACGGTGTGCACGGGCAACAGCAAGGGGGAGCATGTCCAAGGCCCATGTCATGGTGCCGGCTCAGCCGGAGGCGCCGGACGCACGCGGATCCGATGAACTCGGACCGGGTGCCTCGGTCGCGGCGCCCGCGCGGGAGCGAGGCACCCGGCTCTACGCACTGGACGCGCTGAGGGTCGTGGCGGCGCTCTCCGTACTGCTGTTCCACTTCACCGGCGTGGACGCGGCGACAAAGGCGAACTGGGGCACCAACCCCAAGGACCTGTTCCCCTGGCTCTTCCCCATCACCTCGTACGGCTCGTACGGTGTCCAACTCTTCTTCATCATCAGCGGCTTCGTCATCTGTCTGTCCGCCTGGGACCGGACGCCGGGCCAGTTCGTGCGGGCCCGCTTCCTGCGTCTGTTCCCTGCCTACTGGTTCTCGGTCGTCGTCGCTGTCCTCGTCTGGCGAGGACGGCCCGACGGCGCACGCAAGGCCCCGAGCATCAGCGATTCGCTGACCAACCTCACGATGTTCCAGGTACCGCTCTCCGCCCGACACCTCGTCGGCGCCTACTGGACGTTGTGGGTGGAACTCACCTTCTACCTCATCTTCCTGATCGTGCTCTGGAAGGGGCTGGACTACACCCGGGTCTCCATCTTCTGCTGGTTGTGGCTGCTCGCGAGCGTCCTGGTGCAGCAGGACGACGTGCCGCTGCTCGGGATCTTCGCCCAGCCGCTGAACACCGCGCTGTTCGTCTCCGGCATAGCCATGTATCTGATGTACCGGTTCGGCCCGGATCTCAAGCTCTGGGGCCTGCTGGGCGCGAGCTGGTTGGTGATGCAGAGCGACCTGGTGCAGCACGCCGACCATCTGCGGCACGACAAGGGCATGGATCGTGACCCCTACATTGCGCTCGCCCTGGTCACCGTCTTCTACCTGCTGGTCCTCGCGGTCGCCCTGCACAAGCTCGACCGCATCGGCTGGAAGTGGCTGGCCACGGCCGGCGCTCTGGTCTACCCGCTCTATCTCCTCCACGAGGAGCTGGGCTGGGCGATGATCCGCACGCTGTACGGGCATGTGGGGTCATGGGCGACGCTGGGCATCACCACGGTGCTGCTGCTCGTGCTGTCCTGGCTCGTCCACCGATTCGTGGAGAAGCCGTTCCAGCGATGGCTGCGCACCGCCCTGGAGAGGGAGTCCCGCAAGCGGGAGGCAGTTGCCTGAAACGGAACGCCCGCCTGTACGGAAAGGGCCCGTCCGGATACCGGACGGGCCCTTTCCGTACAGGCGGGCGTCAGCCGCCGATGACAACTCTCCGCACGCCCTTCCAGGCCTCGGGGTCGGTCGTACGCCGTCCGTCGACCAGGACCGTGACGTCCGGGAGGTCGGCGGGGGTCAGCTCGCGGTACTCGGCGTGGTCGGCCTGCAGGATCGCCGCGGTGACCTTCTCACCCTGGTGCGGGGTGAGACCGTGTGCGGCCAGTTCCCCGGCCGTGTACATCGGGTCCGAGACGAAGGGGACGGCACCGCGCGCCTTGAGCGCCTCGACGGTCGGGAAGACGCCCGAGAACGCGGTCTCCTTCACGCCGCCGCGGTAGGCCGCGCCCAGCACGAGGACGTTCACCCCGGTCAGGTCGCCGTACGCGGCCGCCAGCAGGTCCACGGCGTACTCCGGCATCGCGGCGTTCGCCTCGCGGGCGGAGCGCACGACGGTCGCCTGTGGGTCGTT
Organism: Streptomyces chiangmaiensis; assembly: GCF_036281785.1. Classification (NCBI taxonomy): domain Bacteria; kingdom Bacillati; phylum Actinomycetota; class Actinomycetes; order Kitasatosporales; family Streptomycetaceae; genus Streptomyces; species Streptomyces chiangmaiensis. The sequence continues at coordinate 25,202 of NZ_JAYWVC010000066.1, forward strand.
CCACAGGTACATCCGCGGGTAGATCGGGATGCAGTGGCCGCCGACCGCGATGCCCGGCTGGTGGATGTGGCTGTACGGCTGCGAGTTGCAGGCCTCGATGACCTTCTTGACGTCGATGCCGTTGCTGTCGGCGAAGCGCGCGAACTGGTTGGCCAGGCCGATGTTGACGTCGCGGTAGGTGGTCTCGGCGAGCTTGGCGAGCTCCGACGCCTCCGCCGTGCCCAGGTCCCAGACGCCGTTCGGCCGCGGCAGGTCGTCGCGGGCGTCGAAGTCGAGGACCGACTCGTAGAACTCCACGCCGCGGGCGGTCGAGGCCTCGTCGATGCCGCCGACCAGCTTCGGGTAGCGGCGCAGATCGGCGAAGACACGGCCTGTGAGGACCCGCTCCGGCGAGAAGACCAGGTGGAAGTCCTCACCCGGGGTCAGGCCCGAGCCCTCGGCCAGCATCGGTGCCCAGCGGGTGCGGGTGGTGCCGACCGGCAGCGTGGTCTCGTAGGAGACGAGGGTGCCGGGCTTGAGGCCCTGGGCGATCGCCTTCGTCGCCGCGTCCATCCAGCCGAAGTCCGGCACGCCCTCGGCGTCCACGAACAGCGGGACGACCACGACGACGGCCTCGGACCGGGCGACCGCGTCCGCCGTGTCCGTGGTCGCGCTCAGCAGACCGGCGTCGACGGCCTGCTTGAGCTTGACGTCCAGGTCGTGCTCACCGGGGAACGGCTCGGCGCCGGCGTTGACCAGCTCGACGACCCTCTCGTTGACGTCCGCGCCGATGACCCGATGGCCCTTGGAAGCGAACTGCACGGCAAGCGGAAGTCCGATCTTGCCGAGCGCTACTACACAGATGTTCATGGACGGTCGTTACTTCCTTTTGGAGCCGAGGCGGGACTTCAGGCGGCGGGCGAGGGCCGACTTCGCCCGGGAGAGGAACGGCTTCTTCGGCGGATACATCTGGGCGGTGTCGACAACCACACGCCCCTTGGGGTTCACCACGGCCGACGCCCGGTACGGGTCCTCGTAGGAACCCCACCGACGGGCCAGCGGCATGGGCTTGCCCTTGCCCTTCACAGGGATCTCGTAGGTCGAGCCCGCGAGGTCCAGGTACACGCGGACGCCCCGCTTGACGGTGCGCCGGTCCAGCGGCAGGCGCGCGTGCAGCACGGTGGCGGCGCCGTCCTCGGCGAGCTCCCGGCTGAAGGTGCCCTCCGGCTGCGGCAGGCTGTGGCCGGCAGGCAGTCTGCGTGCCCCGGCCTTGTCCGCCGACTTGGGCATGGCGCCCTCGGTCAGCCGTAGGACGGCACTGTCCACGTCACCGAGGACAGGCACCCTCACGGACGACGTGTACGTGATGTCATGGCCCTCCTGCTCCCAAGCGGAGACGAGCAGTTCTGTGCCGTCGGCGAGCCGCCCCGGAACCGCCTCGCCCACAAGTTCGTAGACGCGGTCGGGCACGCCGATCAGCGGGCTGCGGAACCCGGGATAGCGGGCGTAGGCGCGGTCGCCCTCGACGACGAACGGCGGCGCGCCGTTCTCCTTCTCGGAGGTGATCGCCTCGCACAGCTCCTCCCCCGCGCCGACCTGTGCCAGGGCGATGCGCACGCGTCGCTTGACGTCCATGGCGTCGCGGATGCCGGCGGTGAAGTAGGCGTCGGCGAGCTTCCCGATGCCCGCGCAGATGTCCTTCTGCAGGGCGTGGTCCAGGGCGGGGAAGTCGTCCTGGACGAGCTTGGCCAGTTCCCAGGTGAAGTGGCGGCGCAGGACGGCGTCGCGCCGCGGGCCCTCCTCGATGAGCCCGGCCGTGAAGTCCATGATCTCGGCGGTGCAGTGCAGTCGGGCGAGGTGATCCGCCCGGTAGGTGATGTTGCTGGCGTCGCCCCGCTTGACCGCGTAATAGCAGGTGTAGTCGGCCACCACCGAGATCTTCCGGGCGCGTACGCAGGCCTCGATGGTGAACGGCTGGTCGCTGCCCACGGGCAGGTGCTCGGGGAAGCGCAGCTCGTGCTGTTCGACCAGTTCCCGTCTGAACAGCTTGGTGTTGGCGAGCGTGAAGGGCAGGGCGGAGTCGTAGAGGCTGACGTCCGGATTGCTCTCCTTGAAGAGCGCCTGGTGGACGTACCGGCCGTTCGTGCCGACCATTTTGCCGACGACGACGTCCGAACCGTGTTTGTCGGCGCAGGCCACCAGGCGCTCCAGCGCTTCCTCGCCGAGGTGGTCGTCGGAGCCGATGAAGTAGACGTACCGGCCCGTGGCGACGTCCAGCGCCCGGTTGCTGGGCGCGGCCGGGCCACCGGAGTTGGCCTGGTGGATCACCTTGACGGTGTCCGGGTACCGTGCCGCGAAGCGGTCGAGCTCGCGGCCGCTGTCGTCAGTGGAACCGTCGTCGACCGCGACGATCTCCAGCCGGTCCCGGCCGATGCTCTGCCCGATCAGGGAGTTCAGACACTCCGTCAGGTACGGCATCGTGTTGTAGACGGCGACGACGACGCTGACGTCGGGAGACGCACTCATGATCTCTCCCTCGGGATCTCCAGGACCAGACGGGAGTAGAGCGCGTCAAGGACCTCGGCCTGCGCCTCCCAGGTCCAGGTGTCGAGCAACCCCGGCTTGCCGTAGGCGGCTTGGTACTTCTTCGGGTCGGCCAGCACGGCCTTGACGGCCCGTACGAGGTCGTCAACGTCTTCAGCCCGGAAGATCTCGCCCTGGCCCGTGGAACGGGTCATCTCGGACATGGTCTTGACATCGCTGACAACCAGCGGCAGCCGAGCGTGCGAGTACTCGAAGAACTTCGTGATCAGTGCTATCTCGTGGTTCGGCCAGTGGTGGATGGGGATGCAGCCGACATCCGCCGCGGACAGGAAGCGCACTACCTGCCAGTGCTGGACATAGGGAACGGCGTGCAGCCGGTCGCCGACGCCGAGCTCCTGCGCACGGCGGAGCAGACCCTGGATGTAGGCGGCCGCCGGGGACGGGACGACGAACGCCATGTGGACACCGTTCAGTTCGGGCAGTGCCTCCACCATGTCGCCGAGACCACGCTGCGGGCCGGGCGAGCCACTGTAGACGACCAGCGGCACGTCCGGACCGATCCCGCACAGCTCGCGCAGGTCCGGCTCAGGCTCGGCGTCCTCGATCACCGGGTCCCGCTCCACGGGACGGTCGGGTGCGTTGAGAACAACAGTCGGCTGTTCCTTGAGCCCGTGCCGCTCCCGCAGCAGGTCGCCCAGCCCCTCGGAGACCGTGACCACGGCGTCGGCGTACGGAGCGTACTCGCTCTCGTGCGCCGTGTTGCCGGGGATCCAGTGCGCGTTGTCCTCCCACGGTCGTACACCGGGCAGGAACTCGTGAGCGTCCCACACCAGTTTGACCGAACGGCCCGCGGCACGCGCCCGCACGGTCGCGCGGGCGCCCACCCCGAGCATCCGAAAGTCGTTGGCGTGGATGAGGTCGGGTTTGAGGGCGTCGATCTCCTTGCCGTACGTCAGCTCGTAGTCCAACAGTACGGGTTCGAGGCGGCGCCAGGCCCGCTTGCCCTTGACGCCCTTCCAGACGGCGGTGAAGGCACGGTCGATCGGGCCACGCAGGGCGCGGCCGGCCCGCTGCGCCTGGCTGGTCTGGTGGGCGCGGAACTCGACCCACTTCTGCATGAACCTGGAGACCGGGCCGGCCACCGTCAGACGGAGCCTCTCGGCCTTCCGGAACAGCGGAGTGCCGACCGCGGCGGGTGCCACCTTGAGTGCCGCCCGTCGGGTGGCCAGATCGGCCCGCCATGCCTTGACCCATTGCCGGCGGTAGGCGGCCATCGGACCCGGCGGATAGGCGAGCGGGCGGCGCAGCGGCGAGCGGTGCCGCTCGGCATGCCGCTTGGACAGCGGGGTCTTCAGCGGCAGCAGCCGGACCTCGGCGTCCCCAAGCTTCCAGGTGCGCCCGCCGCCGGACCGGACAAGACCGAGCAGCACCACGTCCCAGCCGGCTGCCGCGGCAGACTCGGCGGCCTTCTGCACCCGCGAGTCGCCGTCGACCTTGTTGTCGACGAGCATGACGACTCGGCCCTTGGACGGCCGGGACGCATCGGCGCTCTGCGCTTCCATAAAAAGCCTCTCTGAACCGGTCACTTCAGGAAATCGCTCAGGACCTGTACGGTCCAGCTTCCGTCGTGGTAAGTGCGGGCGAACTCGACGGACTGCCGACCGATCAGTGCCGTGCCCTCCCGGTCGTCGACCAGGGATCGAATGACCTCGCGGAGGGTGTCCGGGGTGGCGTTGACGATGGGCAAGGCCCCATCCGTCGCGGCCTGCACTCCGTTGCTGATGTGGCCGACGACGGGCTTGCCCGCAGCCATCGCCTCCACCGCGAACGTGCCGTAACTTCCGGTCGTGAACTGGTCGAGCACCAGGTCACAGCTCTGCACCAGCTGACGCATCTCGGCCCACGGGACGCCTTCGGCGAGCCTGAACTCGATGAGACCCGCGTCGTGGAGTTCGGTGAGCACCGGCATGATCCGGTCCGTGCCCTTGGTCCACCGCTTCGACGGAGCGTGCAGTACCAGCGGGCGCTCGCGCTCCATGACCGGACTGTCGGTGGCCCAGCCGGCGACGTCCACGACCAGCGGCGCCCAGGTGGCGGTCGGCAGGTCTTCCAGGAGGTCCGGAGTGGTGACGTACAGCGGCAGCCCCGCCTCCGTCGCTATCCGCCTGTTCAGCTCGGCCTTCGCCTGGAGTTTCTCCACGATGCCCTCGGGAGCGTCGTGGAAGAGCGAGAACTCGTGGCGCTCCATGTGCCGGGCCGGATGACGGATGTCGCTGCCGTGGCCGAGCAGAGCCACCTTGATCCGGGCCTGCCTGAGCGCGGCGAGATCGCCGTCCACGGACTTGCCGTTGAGGTGGCCGAAGACGGGCATGAAGGCGTCGACCAGGAGGTGCGTATAACGGCCGACGATGCGCTCCACCTGCTGGAGCTGGACGCTCAACTCACGCATGCGGGTCGCGTCCACGTACACGTCGGCGGGGTAGTCGAAGGACTCCGGCCGCTTGTTCATCACGACCTCGACGGACACGTCCGGGTCGAGACGCGTGATCGCCTGGGCGTACGCGGCCCCCTGGCCCGCATAGTTGGCCGGGCCGAGACCCAGTCTGACGCGGGTGTCGCCGAGCCTTCGCCACGCCGGCTGCCCGTCTGTGCGGACGGGCTCCACGGTCCGCACGGCGTCGGGGGTCTCGTGAACAGTCCAGGAGACCTCCGGGCGCGGGCCCGGCGGGGTCTTCTTCGACAGCTCGCGGTACAACTGGAGCAACCTGCCGCTCTGCGACTCCCAGGACAGATCCGTGCGGACATCCTCCGTGATCGCCGCGGCGAGCTTGTCGCGGTTGTCCATCGCCCGTGCGGCGGCCGCGGCGAAGGTTTTCGGATCGTCCCAGGTCCACACCTCGCCCAGGCCGTGTTCCTCGACGTACGCCTTGATGACCTTCACGTCGCTCGTCACCAGCGGCAGCCCCGCCTGGAGGTACTCGGAGACCTTCGTGGGCAGCGACACCTCGCAGTTGGGCACGCGCTTGAAGGGCGTGAGACCGAGATCCGCGGACGAGAGGTAGTCGGCGACCTCGTGCTGCGGCACGTAGGGCACCAGGTGAACCCGGTCGCGTACACCGAGGGACTCGGCCTGCGCGAGGAGTTCCTCGAGAAGCGGCGTCGTCCGGCCCACCACCAGGGCGAGATGGAAGCCGGGGAGCTCGGGCAGACCGTCGATGACGGCGTCCACCCCGCGTTCACGGCCGATCCAGCCCGAGTAGACCATCAGCGGCGTCTCGCGGCCGAGACCGCAGGCCTCACGGACCGACGCGGTGGACCGGCCCGCACCGATCACCTCACGGACCGGCGAGTTGCCCACGACCAGTGGCAGCTCCGTCAGCTTGTGGTCGTCCCTCAGAAGCTCCGCCATCTGTGTGGAGACGGTGACGACGGCGTCGGCGCGGCCGATGAACTCGGCCTCCAGCGCGGGCAGCGCGTAGGCCTGGCGTGCGTTGGGCCACTCGACGCCCTTGATGTACTCGTGCGCGTCGTACAGCCAGGCGCACTTCCGGCCCCGAGCCCGCAGCCGGGCGGCGCTCAGCGCCGCGGTGGCGATCATCGTCACGTCGTTGGCGTGGATGACGTCCGGCTCGATCTCCTCGATCACCGGGCCGAAAGCAAGATCGAGGTCGACCACCTGCGGCCAGTCGTGGCGCCAGTCGCCCACCGGAGCCGGGTCCTTGGGCCTGCGCCGCTGCTCCCACTTGAACGCGCGGACCCGCAGCCGGTGTGTGGACCGGCGGGCTCGCAGCAGCGCCTTGAGGGACGTGCGGCGCGGGGCACCCGCCCAGTTGCTCTCGGCAGACTTCTGGCGGACCCAGGCGCGGTATGCCGCCGTATAGCGGTTCAGTGCCGCCTGGTCCTGGAGATTGAACTGTGTCGCGGCCGCTCGCAAGGGGTGTGCCTTGCGAGCGTTCACCCCGCGCAGATAGTCCGCGCCGACCGGTACCCGGACCACGTCGATCGGGCCCATCTTCGACCGCTGGACACGCTTGGTGTCACTGCGGCCGATCAGGGTCACGTCCCAGCCGTCTCGCGCCGCCGCGACCGCGGTCTTTTGGACGCGGGAGTCGCCTGTGATGCCGTTGGCGACGATGACCGCGAGCCTAGGCCTGCGGGCAGGGGATTCCATTGCTTGCTTCCTCCGGATGGGACAGGAATTCCGCCCCTGCACGCATACGGGCCGGGGACCATCGGCGACGTACGTCGGGACGTTCAGACAGCTCCGCAACTGTCACGGTCGAGAAGAATGGTGCTGCCGTCCATCGCCGACTCGAGGACCGCCGCCGCCACTTCCACCGTCCGCGTGCCCTGACGCAGAGTGCAGATGTCGGCGGGCCTGCCGAGTACGGCGTCGCGGAAGAGTTCGTGTTCGACGAGGAGCGGTTCGCGCTTCTGGATGGCGTAGCGGATCATGTCACCCTCGGAGACGCCCCGGAAGGCCTGCAGCGCCTCCCACTCGGTTGCCATCGCGGCGTTGGAGTGGAACGTCAGGTCCGCGGTGAGGGTGTCGGCGATGAAGCAGCCGCGCTCGCCGGTGACCGAGGTGAAGCGCTCCTTGAGCGGGCTCAGCCAGTTGACCAGGTGGTTGACCATGGTGCCGTCGTCGAGACGGCCGACCGCGGAGACCATGTCCTCGTGCTCGCGACCGCTCTTGGAGACGGTGTGCGCGGCGATGGACACGTACTCGCGTCCCGTCACCCAGCCGGTGAGGTCGATGTCGTGGGTGGCCAGGTCCTTGACCACGCCGACGTCCGCTATGCGGTGCGGGAAGGGGCCCTGGCGGCGGGTGACGACCTGGTAGACGTCGCCGAGTTCGCCGGCTTCCAGCCGCGCCCGCAACGAGCGCAGCGCGGGGTTGCACCGCTCGATGTGCCCGACGCCGGCCACCAGGCCGCGCGATTCGAAGGCGTCCACGAGACGGCGCGCCCCTTCCACGGTGGCGGCGACCGGCTTCTCGACCAGGGCACAGACGCCGGCCTCGGCGAGCTGCAGACCGACCTCCTCGTGCAGGGCCGTGGGGCAGGCCACGACGGCGTAGTCGATGCCCATGGCGAGGAGTTCGTCGACGGTGTTCAGGACGGGTGCGCTCTGGACCGCCCCGTGCTTGTCGCCCATCGGGTCGACGGCACCGACGAACTCGACGCCCTCCAGACCGGACAGGACGCGGGCGTGATGACGCCCCATGGAACCGAGGCCGACGAGTCCGGCCCGCAGGGCTCTGGCGGCGGTCACAGCTGCTCTCCCAGGGCGTTCACCGCGGACACGATCCGCTCGAGGTCCTGCCCGGACAGGGCGGGATGCACGGGCAGCGACACGACCTCGGCGGCCGCGCGCTCGGTCTCGGGCAGGTCCCAGACGCGACCGGCCTTCTGGTCCGGCTCCCAGTACGGCTTCAGCCGGTGGATCGGGGTCGGATAGTACACGGCGTTGCCCACGCCGGCCTCGGCGAGGCGTGCCATGGCGGCGTCGCGGTCGCCCCGCACCCGCACGGTGTACTGGTGGTAGACGTGCCGGGCGCCCTCGGCGACCCGCGGCGTCACCACGTTCGGCGCGGTGATGTGCTCGGTCAGGTACGCGGCGTTGGCGATGCGCTGCTCGGTCCAGCCCGCGAGCTTGGCGCGCTGGACCCGGCCGATCGCGGCGGAGACGTCCGTCATGCGCATGTTGGCACCGACGATCTCGTTGGCGTAGCGCTGCTCCATGCCCTGGTTGCGCAGCAGGCGCAGGGTGCGGGCGATCTCTGCGTCGGCGGTGGTGACCATGCCGCCTTCGAGGCTGTGCATGTTCTTGGTCGGGTAGAAGCTGAACGTCCCGGCGGCGCCGAAGGCCCCCACCGGCGTGCCGTGCAGCGCCGCCGCGTGCGCCTGGCAGGCGTCCTCCACCACGGCCAGGCCGTGCCGTTCGGCAATGGCCATGATCCGGTCCATCGCCGCAGGGTGGCCGTACAGGTGGACCGGCATGATCGCGGCGGTGCGCGGCGTGATGGCGGCCTCGACCGCTGCCGGGTCCAGGCAGAAGCTGTCGGGCTCGATGTCGGCGAAGACCACGTCGGCGCCGACGAGCCGCACGGCGTTGGCGGAAGCGGCGAAGGAGAACGACGGCACGATGACCTCGTCGCCCGGCCCGAGGCCGAGAGCGAGCAGGGTCAAGTGCAGCGCCGAGGTGCCGGAGTTGACGGCGACGCAGTGCCGCATGTCCACCAACTCGGCGAACTCCGCCTCGAAGGCGGCCACCTCGGGACCCTGTACCACCCTGCCACTGCGCAGGACGCGTACCGCGGCCTCGATCTCCTCATCGCCGATCACAGGTCTGGCGGCAGGTATCGGCTCGTGGGTGTCGGACACGACATCCCCCTCCTCTTCGGCGACCTCGAGGGCGCACCACGTTGCGTGGGTCGGAAAGGGACCGCGCCGTGCGCGCGTGTCCGCTTCCCTGACAGTTCGCCCATGTCTGGTGACGGCGAACGGCTTTCCGCGGAGGCCCTTCCCCCCTGAAAGACCCGTGCGAAAGGACAGCCGGTGTGCGGGCGACAAGGAGCGTGCGGGCACATCGGCTGTGGCCCGGCGTGCACATCGTCAACACAAGCCAACGCCAGGGCCGGGGTCAGATTACCAGCAAAGGAACGGGGTTTTTCCCCGCGGTTACGACCGAGATACTGCGGCTTGACTCACTCCGGATCACAACCGGCAACGAAACAATCACTTTATGTAAAGGCGCGACAGCGCACAAAAAAGCGCGGGACACCGTCCATTCACCGGTGTCCCGCGCTTCTTCGCTCGCGGCGCCCTCAAAGGGTGAGGGCCGGGTCAGTCCTCCGTGGTGACCGAGACCGCCGGCTGAGCCTGCTGCTCGGCCGCCGCCGTCTTCTTCGCCGCCGTCTTCTTCGCCGCCGCCTTCTTGGCCGTCGTCTTCTTCGCGGCGGTCTTCTTCGCCGCCGCCTTCTTGGCCGTCGTCTTCTTGGTGGCGGCCTTCTTCGCCGTTGCCTTCTTGGCGGTCGTGCGCGCCGCCTTCTTGGCGGGCGCCGACACCTCGGCCTCAGCCGGACCCTCGCCCTCCGCGGCTGCCTCGGCCGCGGGGACGACGACGACCGCCATCTCCTCGGACGAGGTGGGCGCGGTGGCCTTGCGCACGGCGCGGCGGCGAGGGCGGGCCGGGGCGGCGCTCTCGGCGGGCGCCTCGACCTGCTCGGCGGCCCGCTCCGCGGCGGGTTCGGCCGGAGCCTCGGCCTGTGGCTCGGCCTCGGAGACCGTCACCACGGACTCCGGGGGCGGACCGGCGGGCGCCGACACCTTGCGGGTCGCACGACGGCGCGTACGGCCCTTGGGCGCGGCCTCCTCCTCGGCCGGCGCGGGGTGCGCCTCGACGACCAGGTCCTCGACCGCCGCCGACTCCGCGTCGGCGTCGTGCCGCGACTTCGGCGCACGCTCGTCCGTACGGGACTTCGGCGCACGCTCCTCGGTCCGCGGGGTACCCGCGGGAGCTGACGCCCGACGGGTCGCCCTGCGCCGCGTGCGGCCACGGGAGGCGGCCGCCTCGGCTTCGGCGACGCTGCTGTACAGCTCCTCGTCCGGGGCGAACTCGGGCTCCGGCATCGCGACGGGTGCCGCGGCCTCGGCGGCCACCTCGGCCTCGGTCTCCTCGGCCTCCGCGATCTCCTCGGTCTCCGTGACCGCCGCTTCGTGCGTCTCGGTCTCGGCAGCGCCCCGGCCGCGCTTCCTGCGCTTGCCGGCGCCCGGTGCGGCGGGCGCATGGTCCATGTGCACGATCACACCGCGGCCGTTGCAGTGGACGCAGGTCTCGGAGAACGACTCCAGCAGCCCCTGTCCGACCCGCTTGCGCGTCATCTGGACGAGGCCCAGCGAGGTCACCTCGGCGACCTGGTGCTTGGTGCGGTCCCGGCCCAGGCACTCCAGCAGGCGCCGCAGCACCAGATCCCGGTTGGACTCGAGCACCATGTCGATGAAGTCGATGACGATGATGCCGCCGAGGTCGCGCAGCCGCAGCTGGCGGACGATCTCCTCGGCCGCCTCCAGGTTGTTCCTGGTGACGGTCTCCTCGAGGTTGCCGCCCTGACCGGTGAACTTTCCGGTGTTGACGTCGACGACGACCATCGCCTCGGTCCGGTCGATCACCAGCGAACCGCCGCTGGGCAGCCAGACCTTGCGGTCCAGCGCCTTGGCGAGCTGCTCGTCGATCCGGTACGCGGCGAAGACGTCGACCTCGGAGGTCCACCTCTGCAGGCGTTCAGCCAGGTCGGGGGCGACATGGGAGACGTATCCGTGGATGGTCTCCCATCCCTCGTCACCGCTGACGATGACCTTGGAGAAGTCCTCGTTGAAGATGTCGCGCACGACGCGGACGGTCATGTCCGGCTCGCCGTACAGCAGCGTCGGGGCGTTGCCGTTCTTCGACTTCTTCTGGATGTCCTCCCACTGCGCCTGCAGCCGCTCGACGTCCCGGCGCAGCTCCTCCTCGCTCGCGCCCTCGGCGGCGGTGCGCACGATGACGCCGGCGTCATCGGGAACGATCTTCTTGAGGATCGTCTTCAGCCGGGCCCGCTCGGTGTCCGGCAGCTTGCGGCTGATACCGGTCATCGAGCCCTCGGGCACGTAGACCAGGTAACGGCCGGGCAGTGAGACCTGGCTGGTCAGGCGGGCGCCCTTGTGGCCGATCGGGTCCTTCGTCACCTGGACGAGGACGGACTGACCGGACTTCAGGGCGGACTCGATGCGCCGCGGGCCGTTGGCGAGCCCGAGCGCCTCGAAGTTGACCTCACCGGCGTACAGGACGGCGTTACGCCCCTTGCCGATGTCGATGAAGGCGGCCTCCATCGACGGCAGGACGTTCTGCACCTTGCCGAGGTACACATTGCCGACGTAGGAGGTCGACTGCTCCTTGTTGACGTAGTGCTCGACGAGCACGCCGTCCTCGAGGACGCCGATCTGCGTGCGCTCGCCGCTCTGGCGGACGACCATCACGCGCTCGACGGCCTCCCGCCGGGCCAGGAACTCGGCCTCGGTGATGATCGGGACACGGCGGCGGCCCTGCTCGCGCCCCTCGCGGCGGCGCTGCTTCTTGGCCTCGAGGCGGGTCGAGCCCTTGATGGACTGCACCTCGTCGGTGCCGTCACCGGGCCGCTCGTCCTTCTTGCGGGGCTCGCGGACCTTGACGACCGTGCGCTCCGGGTCGTCGGACGACGACTCGCCGTCGACCGCCGCGTCACCGGCCCGGCGGCGACGCCGACGGCGGCGACGGCTGCTGGCGCTGGAGCCGGCCGACGGCTCCTCGCCGTGCTCGTCCTCCTCCGCCTCCTCGGCGTCCTCCTCGAGCTGCTCGGCGGTGTCCTCGGCGTCCTGCTCGGCCTGTTCGGCGGTGAGTTCGTCGGACTCGTCACCATGCGCGGACTCACCCTCGGCCGCCTCACCACGGCGGCGACGACGGCCCCCACGACGACGGCGCCGGCGGGAGCCGGTCTCCTCGGGCTCCTCGTCCTCGGCGGACTCCTCCGGCTCCTCGGCCTCCTCCACCTCGTCGGTGGTCTCGGGCGTCGCGGCGACGAGCTCCTCGTCACCACCCCGGCGGCGACGGCGGCGACGCGGCGCGGCGGACTCGTCCTCCGCCTCCTCCAGTTCCGCGGCCTCGGCGGCCGCGGCTGCGGCGGCTCGCTCGGGGGTCTGGAACATCGGCTGGTTGAACACCGGCGCCTGGAAGACGGCGACGGCGGGTCGCGCGGGCCGCTGCACGCTCTCGGGTGCCTCGTCGGCGGCCGACTGCGCGGGCTCGGAGAATCCGATGGCGGCCTTGCGGGCCACCCGCCTGCGGCTGCGACGCGGGGCGGCCTCCTCGGCGACCGGCTCCGCCTCCGGCGCGGCGGAGCCCTCGGTGACGGCCGGCTCGGCCTCGACGGTCATGGACGCCTCGACGGTCACGGACGCCTCCGTAGACGCCTCGGCGGCCTCGGTCGCACGGGCGGGCGCGGACACCCGGCGGGTGGCGCGGCGGCGGCTGCGGCGCGGAGCCGCTTCCTCGGCGTCGGGGGCCTCCTCGGCCGACTCGGTCGTCTCACCGAGCTGCGGCTCGGCGGCCGCGACGGGCGCCTGGGCCACGGGAGCCTCGACGGTCTCGGCTTCCGCGGGCGGTCCGGCGGGCGCGGAGGCT
>NZ_JAYWVC010000660.1:0-816 GCF_036281785.1 Streptomyces chiangmaiensis
CAACGCGGGCTTTCCTCCACTCATGTAGCGGGCGCATCTGTCCCGGATTACGTCCCTGGGCACGAACAGGCCGATGGCGCCGTTGACCGCCCGGCGATTCCGGGTGATCTTCGTGTCGGCATGCTGTGCCCTGATCTCGTAGCCGAGGAAGCGCGCCGCCTGGCTGGTGGCGTGCGTGATCAGGGTTTTGGACTCGGACAGTTCCAGCGTGAGCTCGTCACGCAGGAACGCCCTGATCCTTGCCTTGATCTCGACGGCCTCGCTCTTGGGACCGGCGAACCCGAGCAGGAAGTCGTCGCAATACCGAACGTATCGAAGACGCCGATACCCAGGATCGTTGGGGTCTTGACTCGGCAGGGAACGCCGTTCGCGCCGCAGCGCCCGCACCGCTTCCCGGTCACCGTGTCGCCTGGCCCTCGCAATCCGGTTTTCGACGATCTCATACGCACGGTGGGTGCGTCGTCGTCTGCCCCGGTTGTAATCCGGAAATAGCTGCTGTTCAACGAACTGATCGAACCGGTCCAGATAGATATTGGACAAGATCGGTGAAGCAACACCGCCTTGCGGTGCTCCGCTGAGCGTGTCGTTCCACTGCCAGTCCTCCAAATACCCGGCCTTGAGCATCCGGTCGATCAGTTGAAGGAACCGGCCGTCGTGGATCCTCTCCGCCAACGTTGAAAGCATGACACTATGGTCAAGACTCCCGAAGCAGTCGGAGATGTCCCCCTCGATCATCCAGTGCGTTCCCTTCCATACCGACACCACCTCATCAAGAGCGGTGTGGCAGCCCCGTTTGGGGCGGAACCCGTGTGAGCG
>NZ_JAYWVC010000661.1:0-816 GCF_036281785.1 Streptomyces chiangmaiensis
CGATTCCAGGACAATGGTGAGAAGGTCCTGAACGCGTCGCACGTCATCATCCTCACCACCCGGGCAGATGTGCCTGACAGCCACCTCGATGCGGTGTTCACGAAGGAGAGGGCCGACGGCCGGTTCCCTGACTCGTCGAAGCAGGAGCTGTGGGAATCAATGACCCGCGACTTCCTGAACCTGCGCACCTACGGCTACAAGGACCTGAACCACTGGATGGAGAAGCAGACCTACCTGGCGGTGGGCCTGACCATGATGGCGGCCGCTGAGCTCGGCGTCGAGGCCACACCGCTGGAGGGGTTCGACCCGACCAGCGTCGACAAGGCGTTCAAGATCCGCGAGAGCGGACACAGCACGACGGTGCTGCTGGCCCTCGGCTACCCCGACCCCAAGAAGCAGTACACCACCCCGATCTCGCGGTTCGACGCCGACCAACTCTTCACCTTCATCTAAACGTCCGAAGCCGCCCGGAAACCAAAACCCACCACACGTACGAGGAAGGGGACAATCTCAATGAAAGCCATTGTGGTAACCGACCAGGCCGCAGGAACGGCCGGGATGACGCTGACAGAGCGGCCTGAGCCGTCCGCAGCGATCAACGACGTCATCGTTCAGATTCATGCATCGGGCTTCGTCCCGACGGAGATGGAGTGGCCATCGACCTGGACCGATCGCGCCGGCCGTGACAAGACACCGTCGATCCCCGGCCACGAGCTGGCCGGAGTGGTCACCGCCCTCGGCTACGGCACGACGGGGCTGTCGGTCGGGCAGCGGGTGTTCGGCCTCGCCGACTGGCACCGCGACGGCACCCTGGCG
>NZ_JAYWVC010000662.1:0-814 GCF_036281785.1 Streptomyces chiangmaiensis
ACTTCTGCAGCTCGCCGGTTGGTACCACAAAGGCGACAACTTGAATCGCCATTTCCTTGTCCATCTGGCAGATGGCGAGGCCGAGCGCTCGTTCGCCGCGGTCCCAGAAGTTGCCGCTGATCGCTCCCTGCTCCAGCAGCAGCTCGGTGAAAGGCGACGTCTCACCCCCTGCGAGCCGATGCGTGATGTCGACCAGGCGAGGGCCACCCCAGACGACTGTGGCGGCAATCTCGTAATTGCGGTACACCGATGCCAGGTGTTCTCCGGCCGCCGCGGCGGCCGAACCATCATGGTCATCCCAGAACTCGTCGGACTCAGCGAGCACGATCGCATGGCCGCTTGCGTTACTGGTAACGGGCAGAGCACCGTGTACCCACTCGGTCCAAGACCCTGGAAACGCCCGAGTCTCGAGCTCGGCATAGAGCGCTTGAAGATCCACATCCGGCATGCCCAGAGGCTACTCCCCATCCAGGGTGGCGGTCGGGCAAGCTGGGGCAGATCCTCGTCCCGTTGGCGCTTGACCTTCGAGTCGGGTTGAAGGTTTACCGTCGGCAGCGTGACGACCTACCGCATATCGCAGCTGGCCGAACACTCGGGTGTTCCGGCGAGCACGCTGCGTTTCTACGAGACCGCCGGGCTGCTACCAGCCGAGCGGACCGCGTCCGGGTATCGGGTCTACGGCGAGGACGCGCGCCGTGGCTGGGTGCGCGGTCTGCTGTGCGGGGCCGATCCTCGCCGTGCTCGGCAACGTCGGTGCCGCATCCGCGATTGGTGCCCTGTGGGTACCCGTCCTAGTACTACAGGGCTAGATCTG
>NZ_JAYWVC010000663.1:0-813 GCF_036281785.1 Streptomyces chiangmaiensis
CCGGGAAAATGGCTGGGCTCCGATATGGACAGCCTCGCAGGGTGATCGACGAACATGCGGACGCGACTTGGGAACGAGAACTCAACGACCTCTTCCTCTCCATCAGCCACCGGTTTGGCCGTGCCGACCTGCGGCGCCGGATGCGGGACTATGTGCGGGGCCTGCTCGCCCCCGTCGGCCGCAAGAACGGCTGGCAGCTGGCCGAGTTCGCCGGGCATCGCACCCCCGACGGCCTCCAGCGGCTGCTGAACGGAGCGATCTGGGACGCCGACGACGTCCGCGACGACCTGCAGTCATACGTCGCCAAGCACCTCGGCGATGACGACGGGGTGCTTGTCATCGACGACACCGGCTTTATCAAGAAGGGCGCCACCTCGGCCGGGGTGCAGCGCCAGTACTCGGGCACCGCCGGCCGCACCGAGAACTGCCAGATCGGTGTCTTCGCCGCCTATGCCACCGCCCGCGGCCGAGCCCTGGTGGACCGCGAACTCTATCTGCCCAAGTCCTGGACGGACTGCCGCCAACGCTGCCGCGCCGCCAAGATCCCCGACCTGCGGGCCTTCGCCACCAAGGGAGAGCTGGCCAAACGACTGGTGCTACGCGCCCTGGCCTCCGATCTGCCCCTCGCCTGGGTGACCGCCGACGCTGCCTATGGGCAGGAGGGACGCTTCCGCCGCCTGCTGGAACAGTCCGGCCTCGGCTATGTACTTGCGGTGCCCAAGTCCCAGCAAGTCTTCGGCCCACGCATCGACCATCTCTTCGCCCAGGCCCCGGACGAGGCATGGGAACCGATCTCGTGCGGTGACGGCGCCA
>NZ_JAYWVC010000664.1:0-813 GCF_036281785.1 Streptomyces chiangmaiensis
CAGGACCAGCTGCTGGCGTTCTATGACTTTCCGGCCGAGCACTGGATCCATCTGCGGACCACGAACCCGATCGAGTCGACCTTCTCCACCGTCCGGCTGCGGACCAAGGTCACCCGCGGCGCCGGCTCCCGCACCGCCGCCCTGGCCATGGTCTTCAAACTCGTCGAGTCCGCCCAGCAGCGGTGGCGGGCGGTCAACGCACCGCACTTGGTCGCGCTCGTGCGTGCCGGGGCCCGCTTCGAGCGCGGTGTCCTCATCGAGCGCGAGGAGGCCCGTGCAGCATGACCGATCAGGTGAAACGCCCGCTGCTGTTCCTCGATGTCGACGGGCCGCTTCTTCCGTTCGGCCAAGGCCCGCAGCGTGAGCCGACAGCCGCAGCCTTCCACCCTCACTTGGCGCGGCTCAACCCCGAGGTGGGGTTTCGACTGGCGGCGCTGCCGTGCGAACTGGTCTGGGCCACAACCTGGGAGGACGAGGCGAACGCCGAGGTAGCACCCCGGATCGGGCTGCCACGGCTGCCAGTCGTGAACTGGCCGGAGCCATCAACCGAGCATGAACACGAGGACCAGTGGTTCGGACTGCACTGGAAGACCCGGGCCCTGGTGCAATGGGCGGCCGGACGCTCGTTCGCCTGGGTCGACGACGAGATCACCGACGCTGATCGCGACTGGGTGTCCCTACACCACCATGGCCAGGCCCTCCTCCATCACGTCGAGTCCTCCCGAGGACTCGACGACGCGGACTTCACCGTCCTCGATACGTGGCTACGGGCCAGGTGAGTCGCCCGTGATCCACAGAATTTGACAATTGCTC
>NZ_JAYWVC010000665.1:0-809 GCF_036281785.1 Streptomyces chiangmaiensis
TTGAGTCGAGGGCGGAGAAGGAGTAGTGCCCGGGTGGCCAGCAGAGATGACCACGGGACCCCTGATCCGCAGGTGGAAGCCCGTTCGACCGGTCCGCGCCGGTATACCGCGGAGTACAAGGCGAGGATCCTTGCGGAGTACGAGACGTTGGACAAGAAGGGCAAGGGCGCTCTGCTGCGGCGGGAGGGCCTGTATTCGTCGTTGATCACGACGTGGCGGCAGCAGCGGGACAAGGGCGCCCTGGACGCACTCGCCGCGCCGGCCGGACGCCCGAAGGCGGACCCGAGGGACAAGGAGATCGAGAAGCTGAAGGCGGAGAAGGCCCGCCTGGAGGCCGATCTGGCCAAGGCTCGCACCGTCATCGAGGTGCAGGGAAAACTCTCCGCGCTGCTCGACCAGTTCGCCACGGACAGCGCCCAGAACAGCAAGGGCGAGAAGAACCAGTGACCGCGGCCCAGCTCGCGGCCGTGGCGTTCAGCACCGCCCGCGACCAGGCCCTCGAAGAGCTCACTGGGCTGGTCGGACGCGTCCAGGCATGCGCCGCGCTCGGCGTGAGCCGTGCCACCTACTACCGCCGGCACCGCCGAAGCCCCGCCCCGGTCAAGCCGCGGCGGGAACGGCACCGACACCCTCGCGCTCTCGTACCCCAGGAGGAGATACGGGTCCTCGATGTGCTCCATTCCCCGGAGTTCGCCGACATGGCGCCCGCCGAGATCTACGCGGTCCTCCTGGACCGGGGCGTCTACCTGTGCTCGGAGTCGACGATGTACCGGCTCCTGCGACGGCACGGCGAGGTCCGTGAACGCCGC
>NZ_JAYWVC010000666.1:0-806 GCF_036281785.1 Streptomyces chiangmaiensis
CCCTCGGAGGCGGTGGAGCTGTTCCAGCCCGGGTGCAGGCCGAGGTTGACCCAGTTCATGCCGTGCTGGGCCGCCAGGACGGCGAAGTACTGGAGCGTGTGGAGCTTGTCGCCGCTCTTGGCGCCGGAGTTGCTGAAGCCGGCGGCGAGCTTGTCCTTCCACGAATGGACGAACCAGCGCTTGGAGGTGGTCTCGGCGAACTGGTGGAAGGCACCGGAAGCCGTGCCCATGTAGGTCGGCGAACCGAAGACGATCGCGTCGGAGGCGTCGAGCAGCCCCCACTGCTCGTCGGTGATCTCGTCGACCTTGATCAGATGGACGACGGCTCCGGCCTGCACGGCGCCGTCACGCACGGCCTCGGCGAGGATGGTCGTGTGGCCGTAGCCGGAGTGATAGGCGATCGCGACGACAGGGGTGGTCATGAAAGATTTCCTCCAGGCAATAGGGATGGCGGACTCCCTCGGGGAGCCGGGAGGTCGACCATCGTCCGACAAGGCGCCCCGGAGTCGACCTGCACCTACCAGGACCGGACAACCTCCCTTTCCGTGACACCGAAGGGGTGGCGTGTGAGAACAAGCACCTTTTGCGCCGGGTAGCCGTCCCGGTGCCCGGTGAGCATGCCGGTGACGTCGGTGCCGAAGCCACGACGGTGTGCACCTGCGACCCCGTGCACGGCGATGCGGCGGCGTGTCAACGGCCGCCGCCGCATCGCCCCGGGGCCGGATCAGAGGCCGGCGAGCACCGCGGACGGGTCCACCGCGCCGCCGTTGTCAACCGCGGCGATCCTCCGCCGCAGGACGGCCACG
>NZ_JAYWVC010000667.1:0-797 GCF_036281785.1 Streptomyces chiangmaiensis
CGGCGCCGTAGTGAGACCACGACTGATACCGGCCGACGTGGGCGGCATCCCCTGCTGCTGCCGTCGCTCCCAAAGGGAGCCGTCAAATGGGTCATCACGTTTCGCCGCTTTCCCCCATGGTCTTCGTACGATCTGGGGAGGTGCACGGAGTCTCGACGCTGGCCCAATACAGGAAGGCCACCGGCACCTGTGGTGCGGGTGGCCTTCGCTTTCCGAGCCCTTGTCGGATCTCCGCTTTACCTCAGGAACAGCTGGGATCCGCTGTAGTCGCTGCTACTAGGGGTTCCTGTGGTTGCGGTCATTGCCGTGGTCGTGGTCGTTGCCGCAGTGCTTGTCGCCATGGATGGCGGTGGTGTCGGCGGCGGTGTGCGTTGTTGTGTCGCCGCCTCCGGTGACCGTGGCGGTGTTGGTCACCTTGCGGTCGCCGCCTTTCGTGACGGTGGCGGAGTCCTGGCGCTGGGTGTGGCATGAGGCCTTGGCCTTCAGCGTGATGGGTGGATAGGCGGCCCCCGCGGCCAGGAGGTCGCTGCGGGTGCAGGTGAGGGTGGCCAGGGTGCAGGTCCATCCGGAGCCGCTGATGCTGCTGGCGGTGAGTCCGGCCGGGAGGGTGTCCTTGACGGTGATGGTGCCGTCGGTCGCGCCGGGTCCGGAGTTGCCCACCGTGATGCTGTAGGTGCCGCCGTGAGTGAAGTTCCCGCTGTGGCTCTTGGTGATGGTCAGGGACGGCTGGGGGATGCCGCCACCCTGGTAACGGGCCAGCGCGAAGTTGAAGGAGCCGCCCACGAAGCTGTTGCCGG
>NZ_JAYWVC010000668.1:0-789 GCF_036281785.1 Streptomyces chiangmaiensis
CTGGCCGTCGGCGTAGCGGTCCTCGTCTTCCTCGGCCAGCCGCTGGACCGTGTCATCGAGGTGAGCCAGCAGTTCGTCCGGGGGCAGGTCCATGTCGGCGAGCGTGCGGACGGCGGCGCGGAAGCCGCCCACCATCGTCGCGGCGTTGATGCCGTGTCCGACCACGTCGCCGACGACCAGACCCACCCGGGCGCTCGACAGCGGGATCACATCGAACCAGTCGCCCCCGACGCCGGTGTCCGCGTCGGCTGGCAGGTAGCGCGAGGCCACCTCGACGGCCGCGCTGTCCCGCAAACGGTGGGGCAGCAGGGTGCGTTGGAGTGTGAGGGCCGCGGTGTGTTCGCGGGCGTACTGGCGGGCGTTGTCCAAGGCGAGCGCGGCCCGGGTGACGAGTCCCTCGGCCAGGAGCAGATCGTCCTCCTGGAACGGGGTGGGTTCCTCGGTGCGGATGAACACCACCACGCCCAGCACCGCCCGCCGCGCGCGGATGGGCACGATCATCATGGAGTGAATCCCGTGCTCACGGATTATCCGCGCCCGCGCGGGATCCCGGTCGAACCATGTGCCGGGACCGGCGTCCAGCACCGGTTCCAGGTGAGAGCAACCGGAGAACAGAACGTCGATATAGGGGGATTTCGGTGGGACGAACACCGGCTCACCGCGCGCCCACGGGGACTCCGGGATCCCCGGGTGGATCGAGGCCACACCGGCCCGGCGCAGAACCGGGCGGCGCCCGCCCGTCGGGCCGATGCCGGCCGGGGGTTCTTCGCCGAGCCTGACCGACTCCGC
>NZ_JAYWVC010000669.1:0-789 GCF_036281785.1 Streptomyces chiangmaiensis
ATGGGTCATGCTGCACTGGCCTCCTCGCGCTCGACCAGGACGCCGTTTTCGAACGTGGCGCCCGCGCGGACCAGGGCGACGAGGTGGGCTCCCCTGACCGCGCGCCAGCGAGCCTGGGCGGACTCGACCAGCTTGAACACCATCGCGAGGGCCGCGGCCGGGCTGCCGGCGCCGCGGGTGACCTTGGTTCGCAGCTTGACCGTGGAGAACGTCGACTCGATCGGGTTCGTGGTCCGCAGGTGAATCCAGTGCTCGGCCGGGAAGTCGTAGAACGCCAGCAGCTCCTCAGCGTCGTCGGTGATCTTCGCGACGGCCTTGGGCCATTTCGTACTGTAGGTCTTTGCGAACGCCTCGATTGCCTTCTCGGCGTGCACGCGGTCCTCGGCGTTGTAGATCTCCTGCATCGCCCTCGTCGCGCCTGGTTGCGCGGACTTCGGCAGGGCGTTCGTGACATTGCGGGCCTTGTGGACCCAGCACCGTTGGTGGCGGGCAGCCGGGAACACCTCAGCGAGCGCCTTCCACAGCCCCATCGCGCCGTCGCCGACGACCAGCTCGGGATCGCGCATGCCGCGTCTGCGGCAGTCGCGCAGCAGGTCGGCCCACGACTCGGTGGACTCGCGCAGCCCCTCAGCCAGCGCGATCAGTTCCTTGGTTCCGTCCAGGCGCACACCCATCAGCACCAGGACGCAGGAGTGGGCCTGCCCGAGCCGGATCTTGGGGTGCACTCCGTCCGCCCACACGTACACGTAGTCGCTGTCGGCGAGGTCGCGCTGCTGGAAGGCGGCGTGG
>NZ_JAYWVC010000067.1:0-36575 GCF_036281785.1 Streptomyces chiangmaiensis
TGCTGTGGCCGGAAAGGTTTGCCGGTGAACCTTTCCGGTCGCCGCACTAGCTCTCGGCACGGCTGGACGATGTCCCCGTCCGCGGCACCTCCACCGTCACCTTCAGCCCGTGCGGCTCGTGGTGCTCGTAGGAGATCGACCCGCCGCCCGCCGCCAGCAGCGCCCGCGAGATCGACAGGCCGAGCCCGGAGCCCTTGATGTTCTGGTGGGCCGGGCTGCGCCAGAAGCGGTCGCCGATGCGGGCGAGTTCCTCGTCGTCGAGGCCTGGGCCGCCGTCGGTGACCACGACCATCACGGTCTCGCCCCCCGCCGCGACCTCCACGTCGACACGCTCTCCCTCGGGGGTGAACTTCACCGCGTTGTCGATGACCGCGTCCAGCGCACTGGACAGGGTGACGGGGTCAGCCCAGGCGGTGGTGGGCGCGCAGTTCCCGATGAGCCGTACCCCCTTGGCTTCCGCGGCCGGGCCCCAAGCCGCCACGCGCTCGGCGGCCAGCGCGCCGATGTCGGTGAGCCGGAGGTCCGCCTCCGCGTGCTCGGCGAGCGCCAGGTCCAGCAGATCGTCCAGGACCTCTGCGAGGCGTTTGCCCTCGGTGCGGACCGAGGCGATCTCCTCGTTGTCCTCGGGCAGTTCGAGGGCGAGCAGTTCGATGCGCAGCAGCAGCGCCGAAAGCGGATTGCGCAACTGGTGGGAGGCGTCGGCGACGAAGGCCCGCTGCTGCTCGAGGACTTCCTCGACGTTGTCCGCCATCTCGTTGAACGACCGGGCCAGGCGCCTGAGTTCCGGCGGTCCGCCCGCAGCGGCGACACGGGACTTGAGACGTCCGGTCGCGATGTCGTGGGTGGTCGCGTCCAGGACGCGCACGGGCCTGAGGACCCAGCCGGTCAGGCGCAGTGCCGCGCCCACGGCGAGCAGCATCGCGGCCACCTCGCCGGCAGCGACGAGCAGCCAGCCGTGCAGGGTCTTGGACCGCATCTGCCCCGTGGGCGAGTCGGTGACGACGACCGCGATGACGTCGCCGTCGCGAATGACCGGGGAGGCGACCACGAGCCGGGTGCGCTGCCAGGGCCACACCTGCTCGGGGTCGTGGCTGCGCCGTCCGAGGAGCGCCTCGCTGAAAGCGTCACGGCCCTCGCCCCGCCGGGGGAGGTACCAGTTCTGCGGCGCGTTGGCCATGGGTACGTCGTCGCGGTAGAAGACGCCGGCCCGGATGCCGTACACGCGGTAGTACTTGGAGAGTTCCTTGCGCAGCGTCTCGCCGCGCTCGTCCTTGTCCTCCACCCGTGGCCCGGTCGGGCGCGGGCGGTCGGTGACGTACTGCGCGAGGGCCGCGAAGCGCGCGGTGTCGTCGATGCGGTCGACGACGACCCGCTGCTGCTGTGCGGCCGCGAGACTCACCGCGAGGGGCACGCCGAGCGCGAGCAGCACAGCCGCCATCAGGACGATGAGCAGCGGTAGCAGTCGTGCGCCCACCCGTCCCCGCTAGGCGGCCGGGGCGACGAGCCGGTACCCGACGCCGCGCACGGTCTCGATCAGCGCGGGCATGCGCAACTTGGAGCGCAGGGAGGCGACATGCACCTCGAGGGTGCGTCCGGTCCCCTCCCAACTGGTCTGCCACACCTCGCTGATGATCTGCTCACGGCGGAAGACCACACCCGGGCGCTGGGCCAGCAGTGCCAGCAGGTCGAACTCCTTGCGGGTCAGCGGTATCACCGCACCGTCCACGCTGACGCGGCGCGTGAGGAGTTCGATGTGCACGGCACCGAGGCGCAGCGCGGTCTCGGTGGCTCCCGTGTCGTCCAGGTGAGGGGTGCGCCGGCTGACGGCATGGATCCGCGCCAGCAGTTCCCCCGTGTCGTACGGCTTGACCACGTAGTCGTCGGCGCCCAGGTTGAGGCCGTGGATCCGGGAGCGCACGTCGGAGCGCGCGGTCACCATGATCACCGGCGTGCTGGTGCGCTTGCGTATCTTGGCGCAGACCTCGTAGCCGTCCTGGTCCGGCAGACCGAGGTCGAGCAGGACGACACCGAATCCGGCGCCCTCGGGGACCAGCGCCTGGAGCGCCTCCTCGCCACTGCGGGCGTGCGTGACGTCGAAGCCGTGCCTGGCCAGCACCGCGGACAGGGCAGCCGCGACGTGGTTGTCGTCCTCGACGAGAAGCAGTCTCATGCCGGCCCCCTCCGATTGCTCCGCCCAACGGTCCCTTCGCTCCCGGCCTGTACAAGCACGTGCTCACGTCTTGTACTGGAAAGCGTCATCCATACGAACGCGACCACCCGCGCGCATGCACCATGGCAGTCACTCCGATGAACAAGGACGGCGTCAAGAGGGCCGGGGTTGCGGACGGCTTCCGTTATCCAGCCGGTACGCGCCCTGCGCACGGCTACTACGGATCGTGCCCGGCCGCTACCGGATTGTGATCCTCAGATCTCCCTCAGATGTAATGACGCTGGTCGTACGCCGTTACTACTGTCCTCCGAAACCGAGCGAGGACGGAGCCAGTGAGCACATGACCGAAGTATCGGTGGCCAAGGACTCGGTGGCCGCGACCGACGACCTGGTCGTCCTGAGCAGCGTCAACAAGCACTTCGGCGCGTTGCACGTGCTCCAGGACATCGACCTGACCATCGCCCGTGGCGAGGTCGTCGTGGTCATCGGCCCCTCCGGGTCGGGGAAGTCCACTCTGTGCCGCACCATCAACCGCCTGGAGCCCATTGACTCCGGCACGATCCTGATCGACGGCAAGCCGCTGCCCCAGGAGGGCCGGGAGCTGGCCCGGCTGCGCGCAGACGTCGGCATGGTGTTCCAGTCCTTCAACCTCTTCGCGCACAAGACGGTGCTCGAGAACGTGATGCTGGGCCAGGTCAAGGTCCGTAAAACGGACAAGCAGAAGGCCCATGAGAAGGCACGCGGCCTGCTCGACCGCGTGGGCGTCGGCACCCAGGCTGACAAGTACCCCGCGCAGCTCTCGGGTGGCCAGCAGCAGCGCGTCGCGATCGCCCGCGCGCTGGCGATGGATCCCAAGGTCATGCTCTTCGACGAGCCGACCTCAGCCCTGGACCCCGAGATGATCAACGAGGTCCTGGAGGTCATGCAGCAGCTCGCCCGGGACGGCATGACCATGGTCGTCGTCACGCACGAGATGGGCTTCGCCCGTTCGGCCGCCAACCGGGTGGTCTTCATGGCCGACGGCCGCATCGTCGAAGAGGCCACGCCGGACCAGTTCTTCAGCAACCCGCGCAGCGACCGGGCGAAGGACTTCCTGTCGAAGATCCTGCACCACTGACGTGAATCACTGACGTGCACCCACTGACGGCCCACCCCACGTCCACGGCGGCCGGGGCATCCGCCACCGGCGGCCCGCTTCCCGGGCCCCGGGTCCCCATCTCCTCACCACGCAAAGGATGTTCACCATGAAGCTCCGCAAGGTCACCGCCGCCTCGGCCGCCGTCCTCGCCCTCGCCGTCGCCGCGACCGCGTGCGGCTCGAACGACAAGAAGGACGAGGGGTCCTCGGGCAGTGGCGGCCAGGTCAAGGTCGGCATCAAGTTCGACCAGCCCGGTCTCGGCCTGAAGCAGCCCGACGGCTCCTTCTCCGGTTTCGACGTTGACGTGGCCACCTACGTGGCCAAGCAGCTCGGCTACAAGCCCGACCAGATCGAGTGGGTCGAGACCAAGAGCGCCGACCGTGAGAACGCGCTGGCCCGCGGGGACGTGAAGTTCATCGTGGCCACGTACTCGATCACCGACGAGCGCAAGCAGAAGGTCGACTTCGCCGGCCCGTACCTGCTGGCCCACCAGGACCTGCTGATCAAGTCCGACTCGGACATCTCCAATGGCACGGACCTCAACGGCAAGAAGCTGTGTTCCGTGACCGGCTCGACCTCGGCGCAGAACGTCCAGAAGTCGATCGCCCCGAAGGCCAACCTGCGTGAGTACGGCGGCTATTCGGAGTGCATCGCCGGCCTGCAGAGCGGCGCCGTGGACGCGGTGACCACAGACGACTCGATCCTCGCGGGCTTCGCCTCCCAGGACAAGTACAAGGGCCAGTTCAAGCTCGCCGGGCTCAAGCTGAGCAACGAGAACTACGGCATCGGTGTCAAGAAGGGCGACACCGCGACCATGGACAAGATCAACTCCGCGCTGGAGAAGATGGTCAGCGACGGTTCGTGGGATGCCGCGGTCAAGAAGAACTTCGGCCCGGCGGACTACAAGAACGAGCCTGCCCCGAAGATCGGTGACATCGTCAAGTGACCCGGCTCGCCCGGTAAGCAGGGATCCGCAGGCAAGCTGAGTTCCATGGGCGCGCCGCCGCCCGCCGCGCTCACGGCAGCGGCGCGCCACGCCCTCCTCGTACGCACACACCCGGAAGCGCGGGAGATCGTGTTCGACTTTCTTCAAGGTTACGACGTCCTAGGGGCGTTCTGGATGACGGTGAAACTCACCGTTTTCTCCGCCCTGGGCTCGCTGGTCTGGGGCACCCTGCTGGCCGCGATGCGGGTCAGCCCGGTTCCGTTGATGCGCGGCTTCGGCACCGCCTACGTCAACATCTTCCGGAACATCCCCCTGACCGTCCTCATCGTCTTCACCTCCCTCGGCCTCGCCGACATCTTCGGGGTGACGATGGGCGCGTCCGACGACTTCAAACTCCAGGGCTTCCGGCTGGCGGTGCTGGGCCTCGCCGCCTACCACGCGGCCTTCGTCTGCGAGGCGCTGCGCTCCGGCATCAACACCGTGCCGGTCGGGCAGGCGGAGGCGGCGCGGGCGATCGGGCTGAGTTTCAGCCAGTCGCTGCGGCTCGTCGTGCTGCCGCAGGCGTTCCGCGCGGTGATCGGCCCGCTGGCCAACGTACTGATCGCCCTGACCAAGAACACGACCGTGGCAGCGGCGATCGGCGTGGCCGAGGCCGCCTACCTGATGAAGGCGATGATCGAGAACGAGGCCCAGCTGGTCGCCATCGGCGCCGTGTTCGCCTTCGGGTTCGTGGTTCTGACCCTGCCCGTCGGTCTCCTCCTCGGCTGGCTCGGCAAGCGACTGGCGGTGAAGCGATGAGCTCCGTTCTCTACGATGCCCCCGGCCCCCGGGCCAAGCTGCGCAACATCGTCCTCTCGGTCGTGTTCGTCGTCCTGCTCATACTGCTCGCGTGGTGGATCTGGTCGACGATGAACGACAAGGGCCAGCTCAAATGGGCCCTGTGGCAGCCCTTCACCACCTCCGCGGCCTGGACGACGTACCTGCTGCCCGGCCTGGCCAACACCCTGAAGGCCGCGGCGCTCGCCATGGTCATCGCTCTTCCGCTGGGCGCGGTCTTCGGCATAGCCCGCCTGTCCGACCACCGGTGGATTCGGGTTCCGGCCGGTGTGGTGGTCGAGTTCTTCCGGGCGATCCCGGTGCTGCTGCTGATGCTGTTCGCCAACGAGTTCTACGTCCGCTCCACGGGTGTCGCCAGTGACGAGCGCCCCCTCTACGCGGTCGTCACCGGTCTGGTGCTCTACAACGCCTCCGTTCTCGCCGAGGTCGTACGCGCCGGCATCCTGGCCCTGCCCAAGGGGCAGACGGAGGCCGCCTACGCGATCGGCCTGCGCAAGAGCCAGACGATGACCGGTATCCTGCTGCCGCAGGCGGTCACCGCCATGCTGCCGGCCATCGTCAGCCAGCTCGTCGTCATCGTGAAGGACACCGCGCTGGGCGGCGTGATGCTCGGCTTCACCGAGCTCCTGAACGCGCGCAGCACACTCGCGGCCAACTACGCCAACGTCGTCGCCAGCTTCATCGTGGTGGCCGTCATCTTCATCGTGCTGAACTTCGCCCTCACCAGCTTCGCGAGCTGGCTCGAGCGCAGGCTGCGCCGCAGCAAGCGGAGCACGGGCGTCGTCCTTGCCGCGGAGGACGAGGAGACCAACCCCGCCGGGGTCGGCGGCACCTTCGGCACGGGCGCTGCGGCTTGATCTGACAGGCAGGTGCCCAGCTGGGCTGCGGCTGGCGGCGTTCGGACCTCTACGGCTCTGGCAAGATTTTCGTAGCCGGAGAACATGCCGCGGCCGCGGTCAGCCCTCCATATGCTCAAAATTGCATGTCGATAGCCGCTTCCATGCTGCTCGCGTCGCATGGCAGGCCGAAGAATCCTGCGTCTCGGCCTGACGTACTCAGGTGAACCATCGAGATCTCTCACCAGGGCTGGTGAGAGTGCGCGGTCAAGGTGACCGCTCGGCCGGTAGGTTGCCGTAAGCCGCCATGGCCCAGGGCCGCTCCGGCACGTGGGCCGGCCTCGATCGGTAACCGTCTGACGACCAGTGAGGACACCGCCCCGTCACTTGACGCAAGCAGCGGCAATGGGTTGCATACGTTCTGTGATCGTGCACCCTGCTCCAACTCCCTGTTCACAAGCGACCACCAGGACAACCCTGTGGGCAGGGGGCGCCGCGCCGTGGACCCGGTGATCATCGTCGGCGCGGGGCCCGTGGGGCTCTCGCTCGCGCTCGCGCTGGCACGCCAGGAGGTGCCCTCCGTGGTCCTCGACGAGGGGCCCGGCAAGGACGAGCAGCGACCCGCGCGCACGGTCGTACTGCCCGAGGAGACCGCCGCGCTGATGGAACGGCTGACCGGCGCGCCGCTCGACGAGTACGGGCTGCGCTGGACCGGATGGCGGTCGATGCGGCGCAAGCAGGTGATGCGCGAGGTCGTGTTCGAACCGGCCGGTGGGCAGCAGGAGCGCGGGGGCGGGTACGGCGACGCTGAGAGCCGGCGGAACCCGGTCGACGATCTCGGAGTCGCCGGGGGTCCCGCCCCCCTGCACATCGCTCAGCACGTGCTCACCGGCGCCCTTCGTGAAGCCATCGCCGGCGAACGGCTGGTCAAGGTCGCCGTGGAGAGCCGGCTGGACCTGCTCGAGCAGGAGCCGTCGGGCGTGACGGCGCGCACGCGGGCGCCCAACAGCACTTGGTGGCGTGGCAGTTATCTGGTCGGCTGCGACGGACCGCGCTCGACGGTGCGCAAACTCCTGGACATCCGCTTCCCGGGCCGTACGGCCGTGGAGCGCCACGCGGTGGCGGCCCTGCGCACCGAACTGCCGTGGGCCGGGGAGGCGTTACTGCACCGGACGCCACCGTGGCGGACGTCGGGCCCGTCGGGCGGCGAGGTCACCGCGCGTCCCCTGCCCGACGGAGTGTGGCGCCTGGACTGGCTGCTGCCGCCGGGCAAGGACCTGGTCACGCCCGAACTGCTGGTCGCCCGGATCCGGGAGACCCTGGCCGGCTGGCACGAGGGCACCACCCCCGCCTACGACCTGCTGGACACGGGTGTGCACATCGTCCACCACCGGCTGGCCCGCCGCTGGCGTGCCGGCCGGGCCTTCCTCGCCGGGGACGCCGCGCATCTGCTCGGCGCGCTCGGCACCCAGGGTCTGGACGAGGGCCTCAGGGACGTCGACAACCTCGCCTGGAAGCTGGGGCTCGCCTGGCACCACGACGGCCCGCACGAGACCCTGTTCGACAGCTATCAGGCGGAGCGCCGTGCCGCGGTCGCGGCCCGGCTGCGCGCGGCCGACCAGGCGTTGCCCCTGCTGCGCGGCGGCCGCGGACTGCGTTCGTACGTGCCCGGGTCCGCCCGCGGGCATGAGGCGCTGCTCGCGAACGGCCATCTCGGGCACGGCCCGCTCGGGGCTCCGGGGACCTACGGCGGCTCGACGCTCGCGCCCGCGCCCACCGAGGCGGCGGTGCCGGTGGGCACCGAGCCCGGGGCGCCGGTCGTGGATGTGCGGGTGACCGCGGAGGACGGCTCGTTCGTACGTCTGCGGGACCGGTTGGGGCGCGGATCGCTACTGGTGGTGCTGGTCGCTCCGGGCACGGGTGTGTGGGAGCGCAAGCACTGGGTGTCGGCCGGGATCATGCCTCGGCTGGCCGCGGCGGTGACGGCTCTGCCGCACCCCGCGGAGCTGCTGGTCGCCGAGAGCTACCCGGGTACGGCCCCCCACACGGTCCTCCTGATCCGACCGGACGGCCATCTGGTCACGGCGCTGGGCGGGGTGCGCCCGGCGGACCTGTACCAGGCGGCGAAGGCGACGCTGGGCGGTCCGGCCGAGGAAAAGGCGGCCGCGAACGCGGGCTGACGGGGCGGGGCCCTGGGGCGGTGCTGACGTGGGATCAGCGGCATGGTCCGTTGTGACGAACACGCAGAGGCCGTGGGGTCCACAGAGTGACTCCCGGTTGACCGCTCCACACCGCCATGGTCTACTCCGGATCGTGACCGACACCTGTGTGCGCCTGTGGCGGAGGGTCCATATGGACCTCGTCCGCTATGCGGGCTGCGTGTGTCGCCCGTCCTGCTGATCTCGCCTTCTCCATCTGCGCGCGCCGTGCACGAACGGACGCGCAGCTCACGCGAACTCTCAGGACGGTACCCATTGTTTGCATCCCCCGCTGCCTCCGTTTCCGCCCCGCCCCAGGCCCCCACCCAGGCCGACCTGCTCGATTTCGTCCACCGAACGGCCGCCGACGCGAAGCTGATCGCCTCTCTCCCGCTGGACCTTGAGGGGCGTACCTGGCTGCGCCTCGAGGGCCCCGGCGGTAGTGAGGCCTGGCTGATCGGCTGGCCGCCCGGCACCGGCACCGGCTGGCACGACCACGCCGAATCGTCCGGCGCCTTCGTCACCGCATCGGGCGAACTCAAGGAGAACTCGCTCGCGGCTCGGCTGCCCTCCGACGGCTGGAAGACCCTGGAACTGACCGAGGGGGTCGACCGGGAGCGGCGGCTGCCCGCCGGCACCGGACGCTCCTTCGGGCAGCATCATGTGCACGAAGTGCTCAACGAGTCCACCGACCGGCACGCGATCTCGGTCCACGCCTACTACCCGCCCCTGCCGCAGATCCGCCGCTACAGTCGTACGGGCCAGGTGCTGCGGCTGGAGCAGGTCGAACGCCCGGAGGACTGGAGTTGAGCTCGACATCCGAACGGCCCCTGGGCATCGACGCACTCCTGGAACGGGTCCGCGTGGACCTCGACAGGGTGGGGGCGGCGGAGGCCTTCGAAGCCGCTCAGGCCGGTGAGGCCCTGCTCGTGGACATCCGGTACGCGGCGCTGCGCGACCGCGACGGACTGATCCCCGGAGCCCTCGTCATCGAACGCAACGAACTGGAGTGGCGCCTCGATCCCCAGGGCAGCCACCGGGCCCCCGAGGCCACGAGCCACGACCTGCGCGTGGTGGTCGTCTGCAACGAGGGCTACGCCTCCAGCCTGGCCGCCGTGTCCCTGCGTCGACTGGGCCTGCGGCGTGCCACGGACCTGGTGGGCGGCTTCCAGGCCTGGAAGGCCGCCGGTCTGCCGGTCACGACGTAGCCGCGCATCCCGATGCGGGCCGGTCGCCGGGCTCCTCACCGGCCCCCGGGCCGCGTCCGGTGTCCGCCCGCGCTCCACCGTGGCTCCCCACTTCACCGTGAGCCCGGGGCCCACGTCGTTGAGCAGCAGGGCTCAGAGCCCCTCGTCCTCCAGGCCCTGTGTGTCCTCCCCCTCGGTCTCCAGCGCCTGGCGGACCACCCGCAGGGCCATGCCCTCGGAGTAGCCCTTGCGGGCGAGCATGCCCGCAAGGCGGCTCAGGCGCTTGTCGCGGTCCAGCCCCCGCGTCGCGCGCAGCTTGCGGGCGACGAGCTCGCGCGCGGTGGCCTCCTCCTGTTCGGTATCGAGCTGCCCCACCGCTTCGTCGATGAGCATGGAGTCCACGCCCTTCGTTCGCAGCTCCTGCGCGAGCGCCCGGCGGGCCAGGCCCCGGCCGTGGTGCCGGGACTCCACCCAGGCGTCCGCGAAGGCGCCGTCGTCGATCAGGCCCACTTCCTCGAACCGTGACAGCACCTGGTCCGCCACGTCCTCGGGGATCTCCCTCTTGCGCAGGGCGTCCGCGAGTTGCTTCCGGGTGCGTGGGGTCCCGGTGAGCAGACGCAGACAGATCGCCCGCGCCCGCTCGACCGGGTCCCCCGGGGGCTCCCCCTCCTCGGCCCTCGACGAGCGGAAGGAACCTCCGTCCTGTGCGCCGTCGGCCGGCTCCCCGAATCCCCGCCGCCGCCCTCGCCCGCGTCCCCCGCGCGCACGGCCGTCCCTGTGCGGAGCGCCCCCGTCGTACGCGTCCGCCTCGCCGCGCACGTCGTCGTACGCCCCGTCACCGCCCCCGACGGACCCCCCGTCGCCCCGGTTCCCCCTGCCCTGCGGGTCGACGGGTCGTGCGTACTCGGCCCAGTCGGTTCGTCGCGTCACGGGCTAGCTCTTGGCCGCCGGGGCCTTGGCCTTGGTCGTCTTGGCCGCCGGGGCGGGCACCGACTTTCCGGCGTCCTCGCCCGCGGGTGCGGCACTCGCCGCGTCCGCGCCCGGTTCGGCGGAGGGCTCCTCGGGACGGACGCCGACGCCCAGCTTCTCCTTGATCTTCTTCTCGATCTCGTTGGCCAGGTCGGGGTTGTCCTTCAGGAAGTTGCGCGCGTTCTCCTTGCCCTGGCCGAGCTGGTCGCCCTCGTACGTGTACCAGGCGCCGGCCTTGCGGACGAAGCCGTGCTCGACGCCCATGTCGATCAGGCCGCCCTCGCGGCTGATGCCCTGCCCGTACAGGATGTCGAACTCGGCCTGCTTGAAGGGCGGGGCGACCTTGTTCTTCACGACCTTGCAGCGCGTGCGGTTGCCGACCGCCTCGGTGCCGTCCTTCAGGGTCTCGATGCGCCGGATGTCGATGCGCACCGAGGCGTAGAACTTCAGCGCGCGGCCACCCGTCGTGGTCTCGGGGGAGCCGAACATCACGCCGATCTTCTCGCGCAGCTGGTTGATGAAGATCGCTGTGGTCTTGGACTGGTTGAGCGCGCTGGTGATCTTCCGGAGGGCCTGGCTCATCAGACGGGCCTGCAGACCCACGTGGCTGTCACCCATCTCGCCCTCGATCTCCGCCCGCGGGACGAGCGCGGCGACGGAGTCGATGACGATGAGGTCGAGCGCACCGGAACGGACGAGCATGTCCACGATCTCCAGCGCCTGTTCGCCGTTGTCCGGCTGGGAGAGGATCAGGTTGTCGATGTCGACGCCCAGCTTGCGCGCGTACTCGGGGTCGAGGGCGTGCTCGGCGTCCACGAAGGCGACCTGTCCTCCGGCCTTCTGCGCGTTCGCCACCGCGTGCAGGGTCAGGGTCGTCTTACCGGAGGACTCCGGTCCGTAGATCTCCACCACGCGGCCGCGCGGCAGGCCGCCGACGCCAAGGGCAACGTCGAGTGCGGTCGACCCGGTCGGGATGACCTCGATGGGCTCCCTCGACCGCTCGCCCATGCGCATGACCGCGCCCTTGCCGAATTGCCGTTCAATCTGTGCGAGCGCGGCGTCGAGGGCCTTCTCGCGGTCGGTTCCTGCCATGGGTTCCACCCGATTTGCTTGAGTCGATCGCTTCACGTCAAAGACGCTAACGCCTGCCACTGACAATGCGCCCCGACGCCCGTCCGGCCTGTGGATAACTCGGGCACTTCTCCGTGAAACCGTGTCGAAATCCCGTCGAGAACCCCGCCGGAGCTTCCATGAGAATGGATGTTCGATTTTCGTGTCAAGCTCACAACCCGGCACCTCCGAGACTACGTTGGGGGTCCGACAACGACCCGGTCTTCGAGGTACTCCCCACGGCGTACGACGGGAGACTCCGGCGGGCGGACGACCGGACGGGCCGCTCTCGCGAGGCTTGGCGCATGGAGAACGAGAGGATTCCCCCGCAAGGCCGCGGGGCCGCCCGTCCTGCCGCCGAGACCGCGCCGGGCACGGGTCTGTTGTCGGCATCCGTCGCGCCTGAGCGGCGGTCGCTCAGGCCCGCACAGGCGTCCGGCATGAGCCGGGCCGAGCGGCTGTGCCTCGCGACCGGCGCCTTCCTGTGCCTGTCCGGCCTGGTGCACCTGGTGGTGTTCCTCGTCGACGGCGGCCCCTGGTACGGCCCCGTCTCGTGGCGCAAGCCCGTCACGTTCGGCCTCTCCTTCGGCCTGACACTGGTCGCGGTCGCCTGGGTGACGTCGTACCTGCGCGTCGGTGCGCGGCGGCGTGCCGTCCTGCTGGTGGTGTTCGCAG
Source organism: Streptomyces chiangmaiensis (assembly GCF_036281785.1). Taxonomy (NCBI): domain Bacteria; kingdom Bacillati; phylum Actinomycetota; class Actinomycetes; order Kitasatosporales; family Streptomycetaceae; genus Streptomyces; species Streptomyces chiangmaiensis. The sequence continues at coordinate 12,067 of NZ_JAYWVC010000067.1, forward strand.
CCGACTGCGTCGCGGAGGTCGCCGGGATCACCCTCCAGGCCTGGCGCCGTGTGCCGTCGCACCTCAACACCGAGACACCCTTCGACACCACGGTCGCGATGACACTCGCGGTCGGCGGCGGCGTCCTGGTCGTCGTCCTCTCGGCGTTCGCCGTCGCGGCGTTCCGGCACCGGCCCGGCGGCCCCCCGGGCATGGCGCTCGCGCTGCGCTCCGGGTTCGCGATCCTGATGGTCGCGCTGCTCTCGGGCGCCGCGATGATCGCACGCGGTGTGGTGCTGTCACGCATGGGCCGGCAGCAGGCGGCGTACCACTCCACGGCGCCGCTCAAGCCGCTGCACGGGGTGAGCCTGCACGCCGTACTGATGCTGCCCGTCCTGGTGCTGCTGCTCTCGCGCACGTCCTGGAGCGATGTCACCAAACAGCGGATCGTGTACGCGGCGGTCGGCGCCTATGCGGCCGCCGTGCTCGTGGCGGGGGTCTGGGCCGGGCTCACCTGGTGAGCCCGGGCAGCCTCCGCGCCCGCGCCCTCAGCCGCGCAGCAGCTGCCGCAGGCGCGCGGCGAGGCCGACCGAGCCCCGTGTCCTGTGTCCTTGGACACGGGGATCGTCCGTGACGTCGTACCGCTTCACATACGCCCCGAGGAAGGCCTGCAACGTTGCGACCGCGGGGATGGCGATCAGCGCGCCGACGGCACCGAGGAGGGCGGTGCCCACAATGACCGATCCGAAGGCGACCGCGGGATGGATGTCCACGGACCGCGCGGTCAGCTTGGGCTGCAGCATGTAGTTCTCGAACTGCTGGTAGACCAGGACGAAGATCAGTACCCACAGCGCGTACCAGGGGTCCACGGTGAAAGCGATCAACATCGGCAGGGCCCCGGCGAAATACGTGCCGATGGTGGGGATGAACTGCGAGACCAGACCGACCCAGACGGCGAGCACGGGCGCGTAGGGAATCCCCAGCGCCTCCAGCAGGATGTAGTGCGCAATGCCGGAGATCAGTGCCATCAGGCCGCGCGAGTAGAGATAGCCGCCCGTCTTGTCGACGGCGATCTCCCACGCGCGCAGCACCTCGGTCTGCCGCGCGGGCGGCAGCACGGAACACAGCGCGCGCCGCAGCCGTGGTCCGTCGGCGGCGAAGTAGAACGAGAACAGCGCGATCGTCAGCAGCTGGAAGAGGCCGCCAAGCACTTGTGCGGAGACGTCCAGGACGCCGGTGGCGCTGTTCTGGACGTACTTCCTGAGCCAGTCGGAGTGGACCAGGCTGTCCTGCACGTCCACGCGTCTGAGCTCGGTGTGGAAGGTGGAGTTGATCCAGTTGATGACGGAGTCGAGGTAGCTCGGGAAGCCCTCGGCCATCTTGATGATCTGGTCCGCGAGTATCGAACCGAGCACCGTGACGAACCCGGCCACGGCGATCGTCAGCCCGAGGAACACCAGGAACGTGGCCAGCCCCCTGCGCATGCCGTGCGCGGCCATCCGGCTGACCGCCGGCTCTATGGCGAGGGCAAGGAAGAACGCGATCAGAATGTTGATCAGCAGCCCGGTGACCTGGTGGAACGCCCAGCTGCCCAACTGGAACGCGGCGATGAGGGCGAGCGCCAGGACCATGGCGCGCGGCAGCCAGCGCGGCATGCGGGCACCCGGCACGGCCCCGTCACCCGCCGGGGGGCGGGACGGCGTCGCGCCGTGCGGCGCATCCTGCTGGGGGACCTGCGCGGTCTCGTCTGTCGGTGGCACGGAGCAAGTCTCGCCCACTCCACCGTCGATCGGGGAATTCCTGCGGATCTTCGTGGCCCTTCAGCGCTTCTCGTGGGGAACGTTCACGGCCGTGCACACCGCGCGCCACACATCCTTGGCCTCCCATCCGGCGTCCAGTGCCTCATGCACCGTGCGCCCCCCGAGCTCCGACATGACGTGATCGCGCGCGAAGGTGTCGGCGTACGTGTCGCCGAAGTGAGCCGCCATCCGCTGCCAGAAGACCGTCAACCGCATGACCCCAGTATCCCGCTCCTGAGAGTGGGCCCGGACGGTGACCGCTTGCCGGGACCGCTTTCCGTCCTACGGTCTGAGCCATGGCCGAAACCGGAGCATCCCCACTCCCTGCGACGCCCTCGGCGCGCTCACCGCTGTCCCGCGCCGCGCACTTCGTCTGGCTCACCGCGCGCGTACTGGAGCAGCGGCGTTTCGAGTACCACTTCCTGGGCGGCAACGCCGACCCGGTGGAGACGGCGCTGACCGCCTACCGCAATGAGGACGAGGGCTACGGTCACGCCCTCGAACCCGATCTGCGCGGCCCGGTCAGCCAGCCCCTGCACACCGCGCACGCGCTGCGCGTCCTGGACTCGATCGGGCGCTGCGGCGGACAGCGGGCGGAGCGGGTGTGCCGCTATCTGACCGCTGTGTCGACGCCGGAGGGCGCCCTTCCGGCGATCCACCCCGGCCAGCGGGGCTATCCGGCGGCGCCCTTCCTGCCGATCGTCGACGATCCACCGAGCGACCTCCTGGCCACCGCTCCCGTGGTGGGGCTGCTGCACCGCAACGAGGTGTGGCACGCGTGGCTGTTCCGTGCCACCGACTTCTGCTGGCAGGCGGTCGAGTCCCTGGAGAAGTCCCATCCCTACGAGATCGAGGCGGCCGTGGCGTTCCTGGACTCGGCGCCCGACCGCTTGCGCGCGCAGGCGGCGGCCGACCGTCTGGGCCGCCTGGTACGCGACCAGCGGCTCGCGGTCCTGGACCCGGACCGCCCGGAGGCCTACCCGGTCGCGCCCGGATACACGCCGGGTGAGCATCACTTCCCGTACGACTTCGCGCGTACCCCCGACTCTCTGGCGCGCGCGTGGTTCACGGACGAGGAGATGGCGCGCGCCCTGGACTTCCTCGCGGCCGAGCAGCAGGCGGACGGCGGCTGGCCGATCCGATGGCGCGCATGGGCCCCGGGTACCGCACTGGAATGCCGCCCGTTGGTGACCATCGAGGCCCTGCGCACCCTGCGGGCGCACGGACGGACCATCGGCTGACGGCGGGCTGCCTCGGCGCGCGCCGCCTCAGTGCTCCGGTGCCGCAGTGGGGCGCGCGGCTCCGGCCGGCCGCTCAGCCCGTCATCGCCCGCACTCCTGCCGTCACCACGACGGCCGCGGCGACGACGAGCAGGAAGGGGGCACGCAGCAGCAGGGCCACGGCGGCCGCGGCGAGCCCCGCGGCCCGGGCGTCCAGCACCAGGGCACGGCCGTCCGCGAAGGTCTGCTGGGCCGTGAGGGCGGCCAGCAGGGCGACCGGCAGCAGGGCCGCGAGCCGCCGCACGAGCGGCCTCTCCAGGAAGCCCGCAGGCACGAGAAGACCGGTGAGCTTGACGGCATAGCAGCCGACCGCGGTCACACCGATCGCGATCCAGACGTTCATCGGTCCTCCCCCTGTGCGTGCAGTACGTCGTCGGCGGTCGGGGCCTCGGGCCTGTTCCCGCGGTGGCGCCGTCCCCCCGCCCAGAGGACGACCGGGGCCGCCAGTGCCGCCACCAGGACCGGTACGCCGGCGGGCAGCACCGGCAGCAGGCCGAGGCCCGGTACCACGGCGGCGCCCGCCACCGCTCGCTCCGTGGTGGTCTTCAGCATCGGCGCGAGCAGCGCCAGGAACACCGCGGGCCCGGCGGCGTCCAGACCCCATGCGTCCGTGTCGCCGATGGCCCGTGCGCCGACGGCCCCCAGGAGCGTGGTCAGGTTCCAGAGCACATAGAGCGTGAGCCCGGTGACGGTGAAGCCGATGCGGATGCTGCGCCGCGTCGGCTGGGCGAGCGCCACGGCGGTGGTCTCGTCGATGACCCACTGGGCGGCCAGCGGGCGCACCGCGCGCGGCAGGGCCAGCAGCTGCGACAGACGCAGCCCGTAGAACGCGTTTCGCACCCCCAGGAAGAAGGCGCCCGCGGCCGCCGTGAACGGACTGCCCCCGGCCGCGAGAGCACCCACCAGGGCGAACTGCGAGGCACCGGTGAACACCAGGAGACTGAGCGCACAGGTCTGCAGCAGCGAAAGCCCGCTGCCTGCCGAGGTCACTCCGAAGGCGAAACCGGACAGCCCTACGGCGACCCCGACGCCCAGGGCGTCACGGACGACGGCGGCGTCCGGTTTTCCGCCGTCGTCCCTGCGTATGGCCGCGTGCGCGGTTTGTTCTGCCACACCGCGGACGGTACGAGCAGCCCGTCCCGGACGTCTTGTACGTTCTTGCGCTCCGGGGTGTGCCGCCCGTCGCGTCTGCGCTCACGCTGGTAGGCCCCGGGCGGTACCCCCACGATGCGGGTGAAGTGGCGGTTGAGGTGCGGCTGGTCGGCGAAGCCGACCGCCACGGCCGCCTCGGCGGGCGTGACGCCGGAGTCCAGAAGACGCCGGGCCCTGCGGACGCGGGCGTCGGTCAGCCAGGTGTGGGGCGGCATGCCGTAGGTGTCACGGAAGGCACGCAGCAACGCGAAGGGACTGGTGCCGAGATCAGCCGCGAGCCGCTCCAGGGTCGGAGGCCCGGTCATCCGCTCCTCGAGCACGGCACGCGCGCGTGCGGCGGCGCGGGCACCCGCGCCGCGCAGGGTGCGCTGCGGCATCGGCCCTCCGTTGAGCCGCAGCAGCCGGGTCACAGCGACCCGCAGCAGGGTGTCGGCGGCGAGCGCGTAGCCCTCGTCGGCGGCCCTGAGCACCTCGTGGACCAGTCCGACCGCGTACGGATCCTCGAGCACGGGGCCGGCGAAGCCGGGGGTCCCGCGGATGACCGTGGTCTCGGCGGCGATCTCGGCCACCAGTTCCGGCGAGGGGTAGACGGCTCCGTACCGCCAGCCCTCGGGTCCGCCGGCCCGGCCCGTGTGCGGGGTGTCGGGGTTGACCAGCGCAAGGGCGCCCGGGCCCGCGTACCGGTCGGCACTGCCGTGGTGGAAGACCTCGACGCCGTCGGCGATGGCCGCGATCACGAAGTGCTCGTGGGTGTGCCGTACGAAGCTCTTGCGGATGTAGCGGGCTCGCAGCAGATCGACACCCGGCAGTTCCTCGTACTGCCAGTGCCGCGCCCGCTCCCCGGAACCCGCCATGGCCCCATTCTGCGGTACGGGTGCTGCGGCCCGGTCCGGGCCGCAGCACCGTCACCCTGCGTTTGCTCAGGTCAGGGGAGTTGTCAGTGGGCGGGTGCAGGATGGACGCATGCCCAGTCCCGCACATCCGGCCCTCGACGGCTTCTCCCCCGCGACCCGCGGCTGGTTCACGGGGGCGTTCTCCGCGCCCACCGCGGCCCAGGCCGGGGCGTGGCACGCCATCGCCGCGGGCTCGGACGTGCTCGTGGTCGCCCCGACCGGCTCCGGCAAGACGCTGGCCGCGTTCCTCGCCGCGCTCGACCAGCTGGCGTCCAAGCCGCCGCCCGCCGACCCCAAGAAGCGCTGCCGCGTGCTGTACGTGTCCCCGCTGAAGGCCCTCGCGGTCGACGTGGAGCGGAACCTGCGCAGCCCGCTCACGGGCATGCGCCAGGAGTCGGTCCGGCTCGGCCTGCCCGAGCCGGAGGTGAAGGTGGGCATCCGCTCCGGCGACACCCCGGCGGCCGAGCGCCGTGCTCTGGCTACGCGCCCGCCGGACATCCTGATCACCACGCCCGAGTCGCTCTTCCTGATGCTGACATCGGCCACGCGCGACGCGCTGACGGGTGTGGAGACGGTGATCCTGGACGAGGTGCACGCCGTGGCGGGCACCAAGCGCGGAGCGCATCTGGCCCTCTCGCTCGAACGGCTCGACGAACTGCTGCCCAGGCCCGCGCGCCGCATCGGCCTGTCCGCCACCGTGCGCCCGGTGGACGAGGTGGCCCGCTTCCTCTCCCCGCGCCGCAAGGTGGAGATCGTCCAGCCGGAGTCCGGCAAGGAGTTCGACCTGTCGGTCGTCGTCCCCGTCGAGGACCTCGGAGAACTGGGCGGCTCTCCCGTCAGCGACGGCGCCGAGGGCAAGGAGCGCCCCTCCATCTGGCCGCATGTCGAGGAGCGGATCGCGGACCTGGTCCAGGCCCACCGCTCCACGATCGTGTTCGCCAACTCCCGGCGCCTGGCGGAGCGGCTGTGCAACCGGCTCAACGAGATCGCGTACGAGAGGGCCACCGGCGAGACGCTGGAGGAGCACCACGCTCCCGCACAGCTGATGGGCGGTTCGGGTGCGGCCCAGGGAGCGCCCCCGGTGCTCGCGCGCGCCCACCACGGCTCAGTGTCCAAGGAGCAGCGGGCCCTCGTCGAGGAGGACCTGAAAGCGGGCCGGCTGCCCGCCGTCGTCGCGACCTCCAGCCTCGAGCTCGGCATCGACATGGGAGCGGTGGACCTGGTCGTCCAGGTCGAGTCACCGCCGTCCGTGGCCTCCGGCCTGCAGCGCGTGGGCCGCGCCGGGCACCAGGTCGGCGCCGTGTCCACGGGCGTGGTCTTCCCCAAGTACCGCGGCGACCTCGTCCAGGCCGCCGTGGTGACCGAGCGGATGCGCTCCGGCTCCATCGAGTCGCTGAGGGTCCCGGCGAACCCGCTGGACGTGCTCGCCCAGCAGCTTGTCGCCATGACGTCACTCGACACCTGGCAGTTCGACGACCTCCTCGCGGTGGTCCGCCGGGCGGCACCCTTCGCCTCGCTCCCCGAGTCGGCGTTCACGGCGGTGCTGGACATGCTCGCGGGCCGCTATCCCTCCGACGCCTTCGCGGAGCTGCGGCCGCGCATGGTGTGGGACCGGGTCGCGGGCACGGTCACGGGCCGCCCCGGCGCCCAGCGGCTCGCCGTCACTTCGGGGGGCACGATTCCGGACCGCGGGCTCTTCGGCGTCTTTCTGGCCGGGGCCGACCCGAAGAAGGGCGGCGGCCGGGTCGGCGAGCTGGACGAGGAGATGGTGTACGAGTCCCGGGTCGGGGACGTGTTCACGCTGGGCACCAGCTCCTGGCGGATCGAGGACATCACCCGCGACCGGGTGCTGGTCTCCCCCGCTCCTGGCGTCCCCGGCCGGCTGCCCTTCTGGAAGGGCGACCAGCTGGGCCGGCCGCTGGAGCTGGGCCGCGCGGTGGGCGCGTTCCTGCGCGAGGTGGGCTCGTTGCCGAAGGAGGACGCGCGGCTGAGGTTGCTGTCCGCGGGCCTCGACGTCTGGGCCGCGGACAACGTGCTGGCGTACCTGGACGAGCAGCGCGAGGCCTGCGGCCACGTCCCGGACGACCGCACGATCGTCGTCGAGCGGTTCCGGGACGAGCTGGGCGACTGGAGGGTGGTGGTGCACTCCCCCTTCGGCGCCCAGGTCCACGCTCCCTGGGCGCTCGCGCTGGGCGCCCGGCTGTCCGAGCGGTACGGCATGGACGCCCAGGTCATGCATGCCGACGACGGTATCGTGCTGCGCCTGCCGGACGCCGATCTGATGGGCCTCGACCTGCTCGACCAGGAGCCGATGAAGGCGGGCACGGAGTACGACGCCGAGCAGGCACCTGTCGGCGCGGCGGACACAGTCTTCGACAAGGGCGAGGTCGACCAGATCGTCACCGACCAGGTCGGCGGCTCGGCGCTGTTCGCCTCCCGGTTCCGGGAGTGCGCGGCCCGCGCGCTGCTGCTGCCGCGCCGCAACCCGGGCCGGCGCACTCCGCTGTGGCAGCAGCGCCAGCGCGCGGCCCAACTGCTCCAGGTGGCGAGCGAGTTCGGCTCGTTCCCGATCGTCCTGGAGGCGGTCCGCGAATGCCTCCAGGACGTCTTCGACGTCCCGGGGCTGGTCGAGCTGATGGGTGACATCGAGTCCCGCAAGGTGCGGCTCGTCGAGGTCACGACCCCCGAGCCGTCCCCCTTCGCCCGCTCGCTCCTGTTCGGGTACGTCGCACAGTTCCTCTACGAGGGGGACTCCCCGCTCGCCGAGCGTCGTGCCGCCGCGCTGTCGTTGGACTCCCGGCTGCTGGCCGAGCTGCTGGGCCAGGCGGAGCTGCGCGAGCTGCTCGACGCCGAGGTGCTCACCGAGCTGGAGCGCGAGCTGCAGTGGCTCACCGAGGACCGGCGTGTCAAGGACGTCGAGTCGGTCGCGGACGTGCTGCGGCTGCTGGGCCCGCTCACCGAGGCCGAGTTGGTGGAGCGAGGGGCCGACCCGCGCTGGGTCCGGGAGCTGGCCGCCGCCCGTCGCGCGATCAGGGTCCGGATCGCGGGCGTCGACCACTGGGCTGCCGTCGAGGACGCGGGCCGGCTACGCGACGCGCTGGGCACGGCGCTGCCCGTCGGAGTGCCGGAGGCCTTCACCGAACCGGTCAGGGACCCCCTCGGTGACCTTCTCGCGCGTTACGCCCGCACCCACGGGCCCTTCACGTCGGCCACGGCGGCCGCGCGTTTCGGCCTCGGGGTGGCCGTGACCGAGGGCGCGCTGCAGCGGCTGGCGGCATCCGGCCGGATCGTCCAGGGGGAGTTCCACCCGGCGGGGATCGGCCAGGAGTGGTGCGACGCGGCGGTACTGCGCAGGTTGCGGCGCCGCTCCCTGGCGGCGCTGAGGCACGAGCTGGAGCCCGTGCCTCCGGCCGCGCTGGCGCAGTTCCTGCCGCAGTGGCAGCACGTCGGCGGCGGACACGGGCTGCGCGGCGTCGACGGCCTGGTACGTGCGATCGAACAACTGCAGGGTGCATCCGTGCCCGCGTCCGCCCTGGAAAAGATCGTCCTTCCGTCCCGCGTCTCGAACTACACGCCCGCGATGCTGGACGAACTCACGGCCGCCGGCGAGGTGGTGTGGGCGGGCGCGGGCGCGCTCCCCGGAAAGGACGGCTGGGTCTCGCTGTACCTCGCGGACGCAGCACCGCTGCTGCTGCCTCCTCCGCACCCCCTGGAACTGACGGCACTGCACCAGTCGGTTCTGGATGCCCTCTCCGGCGGCTACGGCCTGTTCTTCCGCCAGATCGCCGACCAGGTCCGCGCCACGACGCACCCGGACGTAACGGATCCCCACCTGGCCGACGCGATCTGGGATCTGGCCTGGTCGGGACGGCTGACGAACGACACGCTCGCACCGATGCGATCGTTGCTCGGCTCGGGCCGCACCGCGGGCTCCACGGCCCACCGCGCCAAGCGCGCGGTGCCACGCGGACGCTACGGCTCACTGACGGCCGCCGCCCGCCCCCAGTCCCGTACGGGCCCACCGACCGTGGCGGGCCGCTGGTCGCTGCTGCCCACCCGTGAGGCCGACACCACCGTCCGCGCCCACGCGCTGGCCCGGACACTGCTGGACCGGCACGGCGTGGTGACCCGTGGCGCGGTGGCGGCGGAGGGCGTGGAGGGCGGCTTCTCGGCCGTGTACCGCGTCCTGTCCGCCTTCGAGGAGAGCGGTCAGGCCCGGCGCGGCTATGTGGTCGAGGGGCTCGGTGCGGCACAGTTCGCGATGGACGGCGCGGTGGACCGGCTGCGCGCGGTGGCGAACGCGCGCGAGCGGGGCGAGCCGCTGCCGGGCGCTCCCGGGGCATCCCCCGCGGGCAACGGTTTCACGAACGGCTTCCCCGAAGCCGGCGCGCAGCCGTACGGCTTCGATCCCACCGGGGCTCCGGACCTCGCCCACAGCCCCTTCGACGGCTCGGGCATCACCGGCCACGGTGGTCCGGAGGACCCGTTCGGCGACGTATTCGAGCCCGACGCGAAGAGCCGGGACCCGCTGTCCGATCCCGGTTTCGGAGGGCCGCGCCCGGGCTCCGGTCCCTCCGCCATGGGGCCGGGCCCCCGCGCCCTCTATGCACCGCACAGGCCGGGTCTCCCGCCCCACCGCAGCCGCTCCGCGGGCCCGGCCCGGGCCGTGGTCCTCGCGGCCGCCGACCCCGCGAACGCGTACGGAGCGGCGCTGGCATGGCCCGAGCCGCCTGCGGGTGCGGGACACAAACCGGGGCGCAAGGCGGGTTCACTGGTGGTGCTCGTCGGCGGTGAGCTGGCGCTCTACATGGAGCGGGGTGGCAAGACCTTGCTGGCCTGGCCGTCCGACCCGGAGGCCAAGGTGACGGAGGACGCCCGTGTGCGCGCCGCCGCCGAGGCCCTGGGGGCGGCCGCACGCGCGGGTTCGCTCGGCACGGTCACGGTGGAGCGCGTCAACGGCGCCGCGGCCCTTTCGTCCCCGTTCGGCGTGCTGCTGGAGGGAGCCGGCTTCATCGCGACCCCACGAGGGCTGCGGATCCGGGCCTGAGGCGTCGGCACCGAGGCCGCGGCCCCAGCCCGCCGGGACGCCGTTCGGCCTCCTCCGCTCCGCGGCCCCGGCGTGTCACCCTTGACCCATGCCCGAAGGCGACACCGTCCACCAAGCCGCGAAGCGTCTGCACGGTGCGCTCGCGGGAAAGGTGCTGGCCCGTTCCGACCTGCGCGTGCCCAGGTACGCCACCGCCGACCTCACCGGCCGTACCGTCCTGGACGTCACCGCGCGCGGCAAACACCTCCTGACCCGTGTCGAAGGCGGGCTCACGCTGCACTCGCACCTGAAGATGGACGGCGCGTGGAAGATCTACGCACCCGGGCAGCGCTGGAGCGGCGGCCCCGCCCACCAGATCCGGGCGATCCTCGGCACCGGCGACCGCACGGCCGTCGGCTACCGGCTGCCCGTCCTGGAGCTGCTGCGCACCACGGACGAGCACCGCGCGGTGGGCCACCTCGGTCCCGACCTCCTGGGCCCTGACTGGGACCCCGACAGGGCGCTGAAGAACCTGCTGAGCGACCCCGCACGTTCCCTTGGTGAGGCCCTCCTCGACCAGCGCAATCTGGCCGGCATCGGCAATGTCTACAAAAGCGAGCTGTGCTTTCTGCTCCAGGCGACACCGTGGCTCGCCGTCGGCGACCTCCCGGGCGAGCATGCGGCCCGCCTCCCCGTCCTCGCCAAGCGGCTTCTGGATGCCAACCGCGACCGCCCCGCCCGCAACACCACCGGACGGCGCGAGCAGAACCTCTTCGTGTACGGCCGTGCTCCGCGGCCCTGCGCGCGCTGCGGCACCTCCATCCGGGTCGCCGACCAGGGCGACGGCTCCCGCGACCGTCCCACCTACTGGTGTCCGGCCTGCCAGCGCGGCCCGGCTCCGTCCCCGTCCCGCGGACGCGCCGAGCGCCCCGGTATCCCTCCCCGCACAAATAATTGACGACCCGTCAGAAGTGCTCGTACCGTCGCTTTCATGCCCGTCACGGCGTACGACCTCAGCGGACGCACCGCATTCGTCACCGGAGCCGCCAGCGGCATCGGCCGCGCCTCGGCCGTACTGCTCGCGGAGGCAGGCGCCACCGTGCACTGCGCGGACCGGGACACACAGGGCCTGCACGAGACCGCGACCCTGATCAAGGACCGCGGTGGCACGGCCCGCACCCATCACCTCGACGTGACCGACCGGGCGCAGCTCAAGCAGGCGCTCGCGTGCTGCGAGCGCCTCGACGCGATGGCGGCCGTCGCCGGGATCATGCACAGCAGCCCCGTGCTGGAGACGCGCGACGAGGACCTCGACCGGGTCCTGGCCGTCAATTTCAAGGGCGTGCTGCACGCCTGCCGGGAAGCCGCACTCCGCATGATCGCGGACGGCACCCGCGGCAGCATCGTCACGATGGCGTCGAGCGCCGTCGACACCGGCGGTCCCGGACTGCTCTGCTACGGGGTGGCGAAGGCCGCCATGGTGCAGCTCACGAAGACCCTCGCGACCGAGGTCGGGCGGCACGGCATCCGGGTCAACGCGGTGGCGCCCGGATGGACCCGTACGCCGATGACCGCCCGTCATGGGGATGCCCAATCGCAGACGGAGGCGTTCATGACACGACTGTCGCCGCTGGGCCGGGTCGGAGAGCCGGAGGACATCGCCCACGCGGTCCTGTACCTGGCCTCCGACGCGGCATCGTTCACCACAGGCCAGATCCTCCGGCCGAACGGCGGCGTCGCCATGCCGTGGTGACCCCGCCGTGCGGTGACGCGCGGGCGGGCCGGCAGCCGACCGCTCCGGGGGTCCCCTGAACACCCCCGGACACGATCCCACCGGTCCCGTCCGCGCCCCCGCGCCCCCACCCCCTCACCGGGACTGCGCACACCTCCCGTGCCCCCACGCGGTACGCCACCGCCGCCAGGACCGGGCCCACTGGTCCGACCCGGCCGCCCCCTCGGCCCGGGACTTCGGCACACAGTGAACCGGCAGCAGACTCAGTCCCCATCCCCCGGTCGCGACCGCCCCCTCCAGCACCCCCGCGTCGGGTGCCAGCACGAGTCGGAGCACCCCCCACCACCACAGCACGCCCAGCGCCAGCGCAGCCCCCCAGCGCGCCGCGGGCCCCGCCATGGCCGTCACCTCCAACCCGAGGAACCAGACCCTAGACCGGCCTGTCGCGGCCAGGGAGGGCGCACCAGCGGCACACGGGCGCACCGGACCCAGCGCATGCCCCCGGCACCTGTGGCACAGGGCGCATCCCGCGCACACCCTCGCCCACCACCGGTCCCAGGGGTGCGCGGAGCATCGCGGTGCCCTGCCCTCACCCGTTCTCCGCCTGGAACATCCAGTGATGCTTCTCGAGGTCCGCGGTGATCTCCAAAAAGAGATCCTGGCTCACCGGGTCCGCCTCGGCAGTGGTCTGCACGCGCTCCCGCATGCCGCTGATCACCGCGCCCAGGGCGGCCACGAGCGTGCCCACCGCATCCGTGTCCTTCACCCAGCCCTGGGGCACGGAGCCGATGCCGCTGCCCTGAGCGACCGTCGCGGCCCGCCCGTCCGGCGGGACACCGAGAGCCGAGGAGCGTTCCGCGACGGTGTCGGAGTGCCGGCGTGCGCTGTCGACGACTTCGTCGAGCTGCAGGTGAATGGAGCGGAAGCGCGGTCCGATCACGTTCCAGTGGACCTGCTTGGCCACGAGGGAGAGGTCCAGCAGATCGACCAGCGCTCCCTGTAGCGCCTCGGAGACGATCTTGAGGTCCGTGTCCGACAGCGGGCTCTTCACGACGTACATCGGCATCCTCCGCTCGTGTGACCCCGAGCCCCCGCCCTTCCACCATGGCCGCCCCGTACGGGCCCGGCAAACGGGACCGCCCCCCAGCCCCCGCAGGCCGCCGCGAGCGCCCGCGGAAGCACGGAGCCCGGCCGCGCGCCCCTCACGGAAGAACGCGCCGGGTGACGCCGCCCGGACGCGCGAGAGCCCCGGCCGGCCCCTCCGGTCTCCCGGAGCGGCCCCGGCCGGGGCTCCTTCACACGTCGGAACCTCACCCGCCCACGCGAGTGAGAGTCAGGCGGCGACCACGTCCACTGCCTCGGCGGGCGCCTTGATCGTTACCCGTTCCGGTGGGACACCGGTGACGGACACGGAGTTGAGCATCGGGCGACGTACCGGTGCGGGCACCGGTTCGGGTGCCGACGCCGACTGTGCCAGCTCGGCGAGCGCGAGCTCGTCGCTCACTTCTCGCATGAGCTCGGACATCCGTACGTCCAGCGCGTCGCAGATCGCGGAGAGCAGCTCGGAGGACGCCTCCTTCTGCCCCCGCTCCACCTCGGAGAGATAGCCGAGCGAAACTCGGGCGGACGAGGAGACTTCGCGCAGAGTACGGCCCTGGCGCTGGCGCTGCCGACGCAGCACGTCACCCAGCAGGCGACGGAGCAGAATCATCGGTGGCTCCCTCCTCGGACCGCGAAACCGCATCCTTCACGCCCCACCGTACCGCCTTGCGCCGCGGCCGTGCGGGGAGCGCTGTTGTGTTCACTCAGGGCTGCAAACATCAAGTCCCCCCGTTCTGTTCCGTATCCTGTGCCCGCTCATTCCCAGTCTGTTCGCCCGCAAGCTCCCTGAGGAACAGTGCGAGCACGCTCCGTACACTCTCCATACGGATTTCCTCGCGGTCGCCGTTCAACCGCAGCGAGACCACTTTCCCGCCACTGAGTTCGTCGGAAACTCCTTCGAACGGCCCGTGTACCGCCACGAAAACCGTGCCGACCGGCTGCCCGTCCTGAGGCTCGGGCCCTGCCACACCGGTCGTCGCAAGCCCCCAGTCGGCGCCGAGCACCTTGCGGACGCCGGCTGCCATCTGAGCCGCCACCTGCGGATCCACCGCCCCGTGCGCGTCCAGAAGGGTGGCGTCGACCCCGAGGACGTCCCGCTTCAGATCCGTGGCATAGGCGGTCACGGAGCCGCGGAAGGCCTGGGAGGCCCCGGGCACCGCCGTGATCTCCGCCGCCACCAGACCACCGGTCAGCGACTCGGCGACGGCGAGCGTCTCGCCTCTCACCGTGAGTAGTCGCAGTATCTCGGTGGCCAGATGATTCACCCCTGCGCCTCCTCAGGGGCGGCTCGGCGCTCGGCGATTCCGCGCCTGCGCAGCACAATGGCCTGTCTCACATAGTCGAGCCCGGTGACGACGGTCAGGACGATCGCCGCGGCCATCACCCAGAACCTCAGGGTCGCGAGCCACCCCGTGAGCGCCAGCACGTACATGCCGACGGCCACTCCCTGCGTGAGCGTCTTCAGCTTGCCGCCGCGGCTCGCCGGGATCACGCCGTAGCGGATCACCAGGAAGCGCAGCAGGGTGATGCCGAGCTCACGGCCCAGGATCACCACCGTCACCCACCACGGCAGGTCTCCGAGCGCGGACAGGCAGATCAGTGCCGCACCCATGATCGCCTTGTCGGCGATCGGGTCGGCGATCTTCCCGAAGTCGGTGACGAGGTCGTACGTGCGCGCCAGATGGCCGTCGAACAGGTCGGTGATCATGGCGACGGCGAAGGCCGCCCAGGCCAGTGAGCGCCATGCCGGGTCGTAACCGCCGTTCGCCAGCATCAGCGCGACGAAGCCCGGCACGAGAACCAGCCGGAGCATCGTCAGAAGGTTGGCTACATTCCAGACACTGGCCTGGTTGACCGCGGCGGCCGTCAGCTTGGCGCCGCGCGCCGGCCGAACGCCTTCCTGGGCGCCGGAGGTGTCCGCGTCCGCCTTGGCCACCTGGTGACCGGACGCACCCTTGGCCGCCTTTCCGCCGGTCATGCCCGGGGGCCCGGAGCCTCCCGGCCCGGACGCTCCACGCGCAGCCGAGGAGCCGCCCGCTGCGGACGCCGAGATCCCCGTCATCTGCCCGCCTCCTCAGCACTGCCGAGCGAGCCCGCGAGCGGCTCGGCCACCAGATCGACACCCTCCGTACCGACCACCTTCGCCTCGACCATACGGCCGACGCGAAGGCCCTCGCCCACCGTGAACAGCACCTGGCCGTCCGTCTCGGGCGCCTGGTGCGCGGCGCGGCCGTAGGCACCGTCCTCGCCGTCCACCGACTCCACGAGCACATGCAGGGTCTCACCGACGCGCTCCTCGGCGCGCTGGGACACCAGCTCCTCGGCCAGCCGGGAGACATGGGCCAGCCGCTCGGCGACGACGTCCTCGTCGAGCTTGTTGTCGTACGTGGCGGCTTCGGTGCCCTCCTCGTCGGAATAGCCGAAGACGCCGATGGCGTCCAGCCGCGCACCGTTCAGGAACCGCTCGAGTTCGGCCAGGTCGGCCTCGGTCTCTCCGGGGAAGCCCACGATGAAGTTGGAGCGCACACCCGCCTCGGGGGCCTTGCTCCTGATGGTGTCCAGCAGCGCGAGAAAGCGGTCGGTGTCGCCGAAGCGTCGCATGGCGCGCAGCACGTCGGGCGCCGAGTGCTGGAAGGACAGATCGAAGTACGGCGCGACCTTCGGGATCGAGGTCAGCACGTCGATGAGGCCGGGCCGCATCTCAGCCGGCTGGAGGTAGCTGACGCGGACACGCTCGATGCCGTCCACGTCGGCGAGCTCGGGCAGCAGGGACTCGAGGAGACGGATGTCGCCGAGGTCCTTGCCGTAGGAGGTGTTGTTCTCGGAGACCAGCATGATCTCCTTCACGCCCTGTTCGGCCAGCCAGCGCGTTTCGTTCAGCACGTCGCTCGGCCGGCGTGAGATGAAGGAACCGCGGAAGGACGGGATGGCGCAGAAGGAGCAGCGCCGGTCGCAGCCGGAGGCGAGCTTCACCGAGGCGACCGGGGAGCCGTCCAGACGGCGGCGCAGGGGCGCGCGGGGGCCCGAGGACGGGGCGAGGCCTTCGGGGAGATCGGCCGGCCCGTGCCCGGGCAGCGCGACCGCCGCGGCGGATTCCTGCCGCTCCGCCGGGCTGATCGGCAGGAGCTTGCGCCGGTCGCGGGGGGTGTGGGAAGCGTGGATGCCGCCGTTCAGGATGGTCTGGAGGCGGTCGGAGATGTTCGCGTAGTCGTCGAAGCCGAGCACGCCGTCGGCCTCCGGGAGGGCCTCGGCGAGTTCCTTGCCGTACCGCTCGGCCATGCAGCCCACCGCCACGACGGCCTGCGTCTTCCCGTGCCCCTTGAGGTCGTTCGCCTCCAGCAGGGCGTCCACGGAATCCTTCTTGGCGGCCTCGACGAAGCCACAGGTGTTCACGACCGCGACGTCCGCGGCTGCGGCGTCCTCCACGAGTTGCCAGCCGTCCGCCTCCAAACGGCCCGCGAGCTCCTCCGAGTCCACCTCGTTACGGGCGCAGCCAAGGGTGACGAGTGCGACGGTACGGCGTTCAGGCATGGGCTCAAGACTACTTCGTCCCGCTGACAGCCCACGTCGACGGGGTTGGCCGATCTTGGCCAACCCCGTGTGTTCCTGTCCGTTCAGTACCGGTCGGGCACTTCAGGGTGCCCGACGGCGTCTCTCATCCCGAGACGGGATCGCCCTGCGTGTAGGTCAGGCGCTCGACCTGACCGGGCTGGAAGTCGTCCTGGATCTTCTTGCCGTTGACGTAGAGCTCGATGGCTCCCGCGTCGCCGAGGACCAGGTCGATCTTCTCCTTGTCCTGGAACGTTTGCGAGTCGCCCCTCTCGAGCAGCCCGTCGTACATCGTGCGGCCGTTGTGGTCCTTCGCGGAGATCCAGCTGCGGCCGTTGATGGCGCTCACCTGGACGGTCACCTTGTCCCGGGGGGCCGCCGCGATGGCGCTGTCGGACGGCTCGGGCTTCTGCTCGACCGGCTTGCTGGCCTTGGGCGTCGGCGAGGCGGGCTTGCTGGTGGTCGGCTTGGAGCCCTCGGCGACCTGCGGCTTGCCACCGTCCCCGCCGTCGGTCCCCTTGACCACGGTGAACCCGACGAAGCCGATCACCGCGACGATCGCCGCGACCATGGCCGCGGTCCAGTTGGGCCCGCGCCGCTCCGGGCGGATACGTTCCGCCTGGAAGAGGGGGGTGGCCGGGGTCGGAGCCCGACGCCCACCGTGCTCGGCGGCGAACTGCTCCAGCAGCGGAGCCGGGTCGAGATGCACCGCCTGCGCGAGCGTGCGAATGTGCCCCCGGGCGTACACCGCGCCGCCACAGGGGGCGAAGTCGTCCTGTTCCATCGCCTGCACGATGGGGACGCGGACACGGGTGGCGTTGCTGATGTCGTCGACGGTCAGCCCGGCCGCGATGCGCGCCTGCTGCAGGGCTCGGCCGATCGAGGGGGGCTCCGACGCGGTGGCGTCGTCGCGATCGTCTTCGAACGGACGCTCGTCCTCAGGGGAGTTGCCGTCAGGGGAGTTGCCGATGGACACGGGGGCGCCTTTCGAGCGTTGAGCCACCTGTGCTGGAAGTTCAGTCTAGGGGGGGTACGAAAGGGTGGGGCAACCGGGCGGTATGACTTTGTACGCCATCCGAATGGCCGGTCATCCTGATGGTGGGGCATGCACCTGTCCCCTCCCTCAACTTGACGTACGCGGGCGGGAAACGGTTGCTCACGGATCACTTACGAGTCGGTCACGGTCGGGCTTCCGGGCGCGGTGCCCGGCGTTGGGGACGCACCCGGGCGACCCACTCCCACGGCGAACCGGAACCCATGCATCCCTAGGAATGAGACTCCCCACGGATCAGGGCGATCACTCCGTCCAATTCCTCGGGTTTCACCAGAACGTCACGAGCCTTGGAACCCTCGCTGGGACCGACGATGTTCCGCGACTCCATGAGGTCCATCAGCCGTCCCGCCTTGGCGAAGCCCACGCGCAGCTTCCGCTGGAGCATCGAGGTGGAACCGAACTGCGTGGAGACGACCAGTTCGGCCGCCTGGCACAGCAGGTCGAGGTCGTCACCGATGTCCTCGTCGATCTCCTTCTTCTGCTTCGTGCCGACCGTGACATCCTCGCGGAAGACGGGCGCCATCTGGTCCTTGCAGTGCTTGACGACGGCCGCGACCTCGTCCTCGGTCACGAACGCGCCCTGCATACGCGTCGGCTTGTTCGCTCCCATCGGCAGGAAGAGACCGTCGCCCTTGCCGATCAGCTTCTCGGCACCGGGTTGGTCGAGGATGACGCGCGAGTCGGCCAGGGACGAGGTGGCGAAGGCCAGTCGGGAAGGCACGTTCGCCTTGATCAGACCCGTCACGACGTCCACCGACGGCCTCTGGGTGGCGAGCACCAGATGGATGCCGGCCGCACGTGCGAGCTGGGTGATCCGCACGATCGCGTCCTCGACGTCACGCGGCGCGACCATCATCAGGTCGGCCAACTCGTCGACGATGACCAGCAGGTACGGGTAGGGCTGCAGTTCGCGTTCACTGCCCTCGGGCGCCTTGACCTTGCCGTCCCGGATGGCCGCGTTGAAGTCGTCGATGTGCCGGAAGCCGTACGCCGCCAGATCGTCGTAGCGCAGATCCATCTCCCGGACCACCCACTGGAGCGCCTCCGCTGCCCGCTTGGGGTTGGTGATGATCGGCGTGATCAGGTGCGGAATGCCCTCGTAGGCGGTCAGCTCGACCCGCTTGGGGTCGACCAGGACCATGCGCACCTCCTCCGGGGTCGCCCGCATCATGATCGAGGTGATCAGGCAGTTGATGCAGGACGACTTGCCGGAACCGGTGGCACCGGCGACCAGCACGTGCGGCATCTTCGCGATGTTCGCCATCACGTAGCCGCCCTCGACGTCCTTGCCGAGCGCCACCAGCATCGGGTGGTCGTCCTCGGCGGCCGCCGCGAGACGCAGCACGTCACCGAGGTTGACCATCTCACGGTCGGTGTTGGGGATCTCGATGCCGACCGCGGACTTGCCGGGGATCGGGCTGATGATCCGCACATCGGGGCTGGCGACGGCGTACGCGATGTTCTTGGTGAGCGCGGTGATCCGCTCGACCTTCACGGCGGGGCCCAGCTCGACCTCGTAACGGGTGACCGTCGGGCCACGCGTGAAGCCGGTGACGGCCGCGTCGACCTTGAACTCGGTGAAGACGTTCGTCAGCGAGGCGACGACTGCGTCATTGGCGGCGCTGCGCGCCTTGCCGGGGCCGCCGCGCTCGAGGAGGCCCAGGGACGGCAGGGCGTAGGTGATGTCGCCGGAGAGCTGGAGTTGTTCGGCGCGTGGCGGGAGCCCGCGGGACTCCTGCGGCGCGGCCTTGGTCAGGTCCGGCACGGACTCGACCGGGAGCTTGTCCTGTTGGGGGCGCGCGGCGGGCACCGGCGTCGCCTCCGCCCGGTCGCTCACGCTCACGCCCTGGGTGAGGCCGGCGACGATCGGGGACGGCGGCATGCCGTGCAGGACGGCGCCGTCCAGGGCGGCGGCGGCCGCCGCCGCGACGTCCACGGCGTCCATCTCCCGGCCCATGGCCGGCTGCACCGAGGGACGGCGGGGGCGGTTGCGGCGCCGGGAGAGCGCCTCCTGCTCGGCCCCCTCCGGGTCGTACGCCTCAGGGGCGGCCGCACCGCTCCGCCGGGAGCGCGGCAGCGCCTCGCGCCACTGTTCGTCGTAGCGCTCGTCGTCCTCGGTGGAGGCGTCGTCCTGCGGTTCGTGCAGGATCCCGAGCTTCACCCCGAGCAGCCGCAGCCGCTGCGGGATGGCGGTCACGGGTGTCGCGGTGACGACGAGCAGACCGAAGAACGTGAGCAGGACGAGGAGCGGTACGGCGAGGGCGTCCCCCATGGCGTACGTCAGCGGGGTGGCCGCGCCCCAGCCGACGAGCCCGCCGGCATCCCTTATCGCCTGCATGCCGTCGCTGCGCGCGGGCTCGCCGCACGCGATGTGCACCTGGCCGAGCACACCGATGACGAGGGCGGACAGGCCGATGACGATGCGGCCGTTGGCCTCCGGCCGCTCCGGGTGCAGGATCAGGCGCACGGCCATCCCGCCGAGCAGCAGCGGCACGAGCAGGTCGAGGCGGCCGAAGGCGCCGGTCACCAGGATCTCCACGAGATCGCCGACGGGACCGCGCAGACTGGCCCAGGTGCCCGCGGCGACGACCATCGACAGGGCGAGCAGCAGGAGCGCGAGCCCGTCCTTGCGGTGCGCCGGGTCGAGCCCCTTCGCGCCCCGTCCTATGCCGCGGAACATGGCTCCTACGGCATGCGCGAGCCCCAGCCAGAGGGCGCGCACGAGTCGGTACACGCCCCCGGTCGGGTTGGGCGCCGGCGCCGGGGCGGGCTTCTTGGCCGGGGCCTTCCGGGCGGTCGCCTTCTTCGCTGCGGCCTTCTTCGCCGGAGCCTTCCTCGGAGCGGCCGCCTTCTTCGCGGGCGACTTCTTGGCTGCGGGACGTGGGGCCATGAGTGTGAGATTACCGGTGGAGACGACAGGGGACACGCGTGCCTTCCGCTTCACCCGTTCGTGTCGCTCCATACGAGGCGGGAAACTGACGCGAGCTCAAAGGGCAGTGAAACACGCTCATCCGGAGCGCTCCGCGGAGGAAAGTCCCCGACCCGCGGAGCGGCCCGTCAGCTCTGGGACGGCACCGACGGCGCGCCACTGCCTGTGCCCGGCTCCAGGGCGTCCAGCGCCCGGCGCAGCCCTGTGAGTTTGCGTTCGAGATGGGCCGCGGTCGCCACCGCCGCCGCGTCCGCCGCGTCGTCGTCGAGTTGCTTGGACAGCGCCTCGGCCTGCTCCTCGACCGCCGCCAGCCGTGCCGAGAGCTCGGCGAGGAGTCCTGCGGGCTCCTTTGTCTCGCCGACCGCGGACTTGCCGCCGCCCTCCAACTGGAGGCGCAGCAGGGCGGCCTGCTCGCGCAGTTGGCAGTTCTTCATGTAGAGCTCGACGAACACCGAGACCTTGGCCCGCAGCACCCACGGGTCGAACGGCTTGGAGATGTAGTCCACCGCCCCTGCCGCGTAGCCGCGGAAGGTGTGGTGCGGGCCGTGGTTGATGGCGGTCAGGAAGATGATCGGGATGTCCCTGGTCCGCTCTCGCCGCTTGATGTGCGCGGCGGTCTCAAAACCGTCCATACCCGGCATCTGGACGTCCAGCAGAATGACCGCGAAGTCGTCCGTCAGCAGTGCCTTGAGCGCTTCCTCCCCGGACGATGCCCTGACCAGCGTCTGATCGAGCGCGGAGAGAATGGCCTCCAGCGCCAGCAGATTCTCCGGCCGGTCATCGACCAGGAGGATCTTGGCCTTCTGCACCATGGCCCGCCCTCCTCGCCCCGGCTTGGGGCCTCCCCTGTCCTCAGGACTCGGGACGACGCCACCCGGCGCCGCCCCAGGGGGCGACTCCCTTGCGCCGCCCGTCCTTGTGCCGGTCATCGTAGCCGCACCCCGCCTGTCGCCACACCCTGTCACCGTGATGTCACTGTGCACGTAGCAGAAACGCAGCAGGAGATCAGAAGGTTCCCCGTGCACCGCACTTCTACACGGCTGCGGCCACACACAGTCAGCAACTCCGCGTGAACATTCAGGGTGCCCGTCACTGCTCACGCATCCACTGTTCCATCACAGCGAGCAGGTGATCGGGGTCGACCGGCTTCGTCACGTAGTCGGAGGCACCCGACTCAATGGCCTTCTCCCGGTCGCCCTTCATCGCCTTCGCCGTCAGCGCGACGATCGGCAGCCCCGCGAACTGCGGCATCCGCCGGATCGCCGTCGTCGTGGCGTATCCGTCCATCTCGGGCATCATGATGTCCATCAGGACGACCGCGACGTCGTCGTGCTGTTCCAGGACCTCGATGCCCTCCCGGCCGTTCTCGGCGTACAGCACCGACAAGCCGTGCTGCTCCAGGACGCTGGTGAGCGCGAAGACGTTGCGGATGTCGTCGTCGACGATCAGCACCTTCTCGCTGTCGAACCGCACGCCCTGCCGCGGCACCACACCTTCCTGCTGCTCCCCGGCCCACTGCTCCTGTCCCGCGCCCGAGCGCTGCGGGCCCCCGGAGACCGCCCTGCGCCGGCGTCGGAAGAGCGCCGCCGGCCCGTTCTGGGTCTCCTGGTACGACTTCACCTCGGCCGGGGTCTCGATGTCCGGCGCGGCCGGCACCGCTTCGGACGCCAGCAGCTCGTCGGCCTGCATGGTGGGCGCGAGCTGCGAGTAGCCGTGCGGCGGCAGTTCGCTCGGGTGAAGCGGCAGATACAGGGTGAACGTCGAGCCGCGTCCGGGTTCGCTCTGCGCGTGGATCTCCCCGCCGAGCAGCCGCGCGATCTCGCGCGAGATGGAGAGCCCCAGGCCCGTACCCCCGTACTTGCGGCTCGTGGTGCCGTCCGCCTGCTTGAACGCCTCGAAGATCACCCGCATCTTGCTGGCCGCGATGCCGATGCCGGTGTCGGCCACGGAGAACGCGATCAGCTCCGCGTCCGGGTCCCGCAGCGAACCGGCCTCCAGGAGCTGCTCCCGGATGGCCACCGGGACGTCGTTGCCCGCAGGCCGGATCACCAGCTCGACGGCCCCGGTGTCGGTGAACTTCACCGCGTTGGAGAGCAGGTTGCGCAGCACCTGCAGAAGGCGCTGCTCGTCGGTGTGCAGCGTGGCGGGCAGCTCGGGCGAGACCCGTACCGAGAAGTCCAGGCCCTTCTCCGCGGTCAGCGGCCGGAAGGTGGCTTCCACGTAGTCGACGAGCTGGACGAGCGCGATGCGCGTCGGGGAGACGTCCATCTTGCCCGCCTCGACCTTCGACAGGTCGAGGATGTCGTTGATCAGCTGGAGCAGGTCGGAGCCGGCGCCGTGGATGGTCTCGGCGAACTCGACCTGCTTCGGCGACAGGTTGCCCTCGGCGTTGTCGGCGAGCAACTTGGCCAGGATCAGCAGGGAGTTCAACGGTGTGCGCAGCTCGTGCGACATGTTGGCGAGGAACTCGCTCTTGTAGCGCATGGAGACCGCGAGCTGCTCGGCGCGCTCCTCCAGGACCTGCCGCGCCTCCTCGATCTCGGTGTTCTTGACCTCGATGTCGCGGTTCTGCTGGGCCAGCAGCTCGGCCTTCTCCTCCAGTTCGGCGTTGGACGACTGGAGGGCCTTCTGCCGGTTCTCCAACTCGGCTGACCGC
Source organism: Streptomyces chiangmaiensis (assembly GCF_036281785.1). Taxonomy (NCBI): domain Bacteria; kingdom Bacillati; phylum Actinomycetota; class Actinomycetes; order Kitasatosporales; family Streptomycetaceae; genus Streptomyces; species Streptomyces chiangmaiensis. Next base: position 35,217 of record NZ_JAYWVC010000067.1, read on the forward strand.
TCCCGCAGTTGCTCGGTCAGCTCCTGCGACTGCTTGAGCAGCACCTCGGTCTTGGTGTTGACGGAGATGGTGTTGACGCTCGTCGCGATCATCTCGGCGATCTGGTTCAGGAAGTCCTTCTGGATCTGTGTGAACGGGGTGAAGGAGGCCAGCTCGATCACGCCGAGCACCTTGCCCTCGAAGAGCACCGGAAGGACGATCACCTGCGCGGGCGGTGCCTCGCCGAGCCCGGAGGAGATCTTCAGATAGCCGCTCGGCGCGTTCTCCACGAGGATCGTGCGCTTCTCCTTGGCGGCCGTCCCGATGAGCGCCTCGCCCGGCCGGAACGACGTGGGCATGGAACCCATGGAGTAACCGTAGGACCCCAGCATGCGCAGCTCGTACGCCTCGTCCGCCTCGGCGTTCAGGTCCTTGCCGTCGACCAGCGGCATCGCGAGGAAGAACGCGCCGTGCTGGGCGGACACCACGGGCGTCAGCTCACTCATGATCAGCGAGGCCACGTCCTCCAGGTCACGACGGCCCTGCATCAGGGCGGAGATACGCGCCAGGTTGCCCTTCAGCCAGTCCTGCTCCTTGTTCGCGATCGTGGTGTCGCGCAGGTTGGCGATCATCTTGTTGATGTAGTCCTGAAGCTCCTGGATCTCGCCGGAGGCGTCCACGTCGATCTTCAGGTTGAGGTCACCGCGGGTCACCGCGGTCGCCACGCGCGCGATGGCGCGTACCTGCCGGGTCAGGTTCCCGGCCATCTCGTTCACCGACTCGGTGAGGTCGCGCCAGGTGCCGTCGACGTCCCGGACGCGCGCCTGGCCGCCCAGCTGCCCCTCCGTACCCACCTCGCGGGCCACCCTGGTGACCTCCTCGGCGAAAGAGGAGAGCTGGTCGACCATGGTGTTGATGGTGGTCTTCAGCTCGAGGATCTCGCCTCGGGCGTCGATGTCGATCTTCTTGGTCAGGTCGCCCTTGGCGATGGCGGTGGTGACCATGGCGATGTTGCGCACCTGACCGGTGAGGTTGGACGCCATCTGGTTCACGGACTCGGTGAGGTCCTTCCACGTGCCGGCCACGCCCGGAACGTGTGCCTGACCGCCGAGGATGCCGTCGGTGCCCACCTCGCGGGCAACCTTGGTGACCTGGTCGGCGAACGAACTCAGCGTCTTCACCATCGTGTTGAAGGTGTCGGCGAGCTGCGCGACCTCACCACGCGCCTCGATCGTCACCGTCCGGGTCAGGTCACCGTTGGCGACGGCCGCCGCGACCTGGGAGATGTTGCGCACCTGCGTGGTCAGGTTGTTGGCCATCAGGTTGACGTTGTCGTTGAGGTCCTTCCAGATGCCCGTGACGCCGGGGACGTGCGCCTGA
>NZ_JAYWVC010000670.1:0-781 GCF_036281785.1 Streptomyces chiangmaiensis
TCCGCGTCGACCATGAGGCGGGCGAGTTCGGGGGTGTGTGTGGTGGGTTTCCAGCCTAGGACGCGGTGGGCTTTGGAGGCGTCCCCGACCAGGTCGTCGACTTCGGAGGGACGGAGGTAGCGTTCGTCGAAGCGGATGTGGTCGCGCCAGTCGAGGCCGACGTGGGCGAAGCAGTGTTGGGCGAAGTCGCGGACGCTGTGGCTGGTGCCGGTGGCGATGACGTAGTCGTCGGGTTGGTCTTGTTGGAGCATGAGCCACATGGCTTCGACGTATTCGGCGGCGTAGCCCCAGTCGCGGCGGGCGTCGAGGTTGCCGAGGTAGAGGGTGTCCTGGAGGCCGGCTTTGATGCGGGCGGCGGCGGTGGCGATCTTGCGGGTGACGAAGGTGGGGCCGCGGCGTGGGGATTCGTGGTTGAAGAGGATGCCGTTGACGGCGTACATGCCGTAGGCCTCGCGGTAGTTGCGGGTGGCCCAGTAGGCGTAGACCTTGGCGACGCCGTAGGGGGATCGGGGGTGGAAGGGTGTTTCCTCGTGTTGGGGCGGTGGTGCGGCGCCGAACATTTCCGAGCTGGAGGCTTGGTAGAAGCGACAGGGCAGGCCGACGGTTCTGATGGCTTCGAGGAGCCGGGTGGTGCCCAGGCCGGTGGTGTTGCCCGTGAACTCCGGCTCGTCGAACGACACGCGGACGTGGGACTGGGCAGCGAGGTGGTAGATCTCGTCGGGCCGGATCTTCTCCAGCAGTCCGACCAGCCGAGCACCATCGGTGAGATCACCATAATGCA
>NZ_JAYWVC010000671.1:0-769 GCF_036281785.1 Streptomyces chiangmaiensis
CAGATGAGTCCAGGTAGTGCAGGCCCCTGATCTGGGGTGCCCGGACTTGGCTGAGACGTCCGGGCTTGCGATTGTCTTAGCCTTGATCCACCGACGTGGCCTGAAATGGATCTTCTGACGGGTTTTTGAGCGGGCTTCGGGTTGGTGTCTGTGCCTGGGCAGGTGGTATCCGCTGGTCTGCCCAGCTTTTCCACAGGTTCGGTTCCGGTCGGGCCCTGACGGGCGGGTGGGCAGGGGCTGTCAGCCGGGTTCGGGTGGGGCGTGGACGGTGTCGAAGAGGTGTCTCCAGGCGTGCTGCCAGCGCCAGTTGTGCGGCAGGTGCAGGGTGATGCGCCGGGCGGAGCGGGCGAGGCGGGCCGGGACGTGGATCAGGTGGGCACGAAGGGTGGCGGTGGTGGCCCTGGCGTGGAAGGCGGAGGTCAGTGCTCCGGTGGCACGCAGCAGGTTGTAGGCCATGGCCCACAGGGTCAGCCAGGCGGAGTTGGCGTGGAAGTGTCCCGACGGCAGGTGGGCCAGGGCGGAGGCTTTGCTGTCGGCGATGACCTGTTCGACGACGGCGTGGTGGCGGTGTTCCCGCTCCGCCTGGAGCGTCGGAGCGGGGTTGTCGGTGAAGAACGGGTGGTAGCGCCAGAGGGGGAACAACTCACCCTGCTCTCCCACGACGGCGGGTTTGGCCAGGTCACGGACCCGGCGCACGATCAACCGGGCGGTGACCCGCTCTGCCTTCTTGCGGCTGGCGAACGCGGTGTAGGCGGGTATCTCGGCGACC
>NZ_JAYWVC010000672.1:0-769 GCF_036281785.1 Streptomyces chiangmaiensis
GTCGGGGAGTTTGGGGATCTCGACGTTGCCGATCCCCTTCAACGCCTTGGAGATATCCCCGATCTTCGACAGCCCCGCACCCGCGGCCTTGCTGACATACGTCATCGGATCGATGACCTTGCCCGCCCTGCCCGCCAACGACAACGCCTTCGCGACCGCACCCGCCTTGCCCGCACCCGACGCAGCCCCACCCGCACCACCCGTGAACACCGTCGTCAGCACATTGAACGTCACCGCACCCGCAGCACGAGCCGGGTTCTTCCCCCACTCGTCCCACGCCACCAACGCCTTACCCGTCTCCTTCATCGCCGTACGCGAATCACCCAACCACGACGGCAACTTGTCATCCGGCAACGACCAGAACAAAACCCCCGCACCCGGCATCGAGGAAACCACCAGACCCGTCGCCAACTGCGCCAGACCCTTCCACGCCCGACCCATCGCCTCCCAGCCACCACAACCCACCAGCATGCCCAGGCCCTTGATCGTCCCCCACACACCATCCACGATCAGCCCGTCCCACACAAAGGACTTCACCCAATGGCCGACCTCATACCAGTGATGCCGCTCCTCCACCGGGTCACCCCAGGGAAGCTTCGCATCCTTCATATCCCCGGCACTGAACCCATACTGATCCGCACGCTCCGAACCATCCCCCGCCACCATCTGCGTCCCACCGAACAACGCAGTGATCTTGTTGTGACACGTCCGCTCCGCCGCCCAGAACGCCGCCACCGCCGCCGTCACATCATCACGCAACTGATTGTGA
>NZ_JAYWVC010000673.1:0-767 GCF_036281785.1 Streptomyces chiangmaiensis
GTCGGGACCGGGCGAGTGGTACGGGTGATCGTGACGGTCGCGAACGTCATCGAGGCGCCCACATCGTCGACATCCAGCACCATGCGGGAGCGCTTCTCCCCCTCCGGGGTCTCCCACCGGTCGGTCCGCAGACGGCCCGCCTCCACCACCCGGGCCCCCTTCGACAGCGACCCGGTCAGGTTCTCCGCCAACTGCCTGTAGGGTTCCAAAAGCTCAGGATGTGCGCTGACCTGGGTGTTCGCTACGTGACGCGAGCTTCTTCGGGCGGTGTCTCGGTACTCGTGGATGAGGCCGCCGAGGATGTCGTGGCGCTGGATCCGCTGGGCTGGGAACGGGATGACGTCCGGGTCGTTGGCGGGCGCGAAGTTGCAGGGCCCGGTGGGGCCGCCCGTGGTTGTAGTGCTCGGCGTACTCGGCGAGGACGCGCCGCAGGTGCTGCTGGTTGTAGATCAGTAGCCGGTCGGTGCACTCGGCTTGAGCGGTGCGTATGAGCCTTTCGGCGTGGGCGTTCAGCTTCGGCGCCTGGGGAGCGCTCTTGAGGATCTCGATGCCGTCGGCGGTGAAGACCGCGTCGAATGCTTCGGTGTAGCGGCTGTCGCGGTCGCGTAGCAGGTATCAACGGGACCTACCGCACGGCCCCCGGTCGTGCGGTAGGTCCCGGCGTCGTGCGGCCGCTCAGGCGCTGCGGGCACCGGCGGGGACCGTGATCCGATCGGGGTCAGTTGTCGGCGGTACCAGCTTCGATGACCCAGCGGGTGGCCTGGCCC
>NZ_JAYWVC010000674.1:0-765 GCF_036281785.1 Streptomyces chiangmaiensis
TTGGCAGGTTCAAGACAAGGGAGCATGTGACGGCAACAGGCAATACGAAGCGCAAACCGTGGGAGGTCGAGGACGAGTTGTGGGAGCGGATCGAACCGCTCCTGCCGAAGGTCGAGCGCCGCTACCGATACCCCGGGCGCAAACGGCTGGACGACCGCAAGGTTCTGTGCGGGATCCTGTTCGTGCTGTACACCGGGATCCGGTGGGAGTTCCTGCCCCAAGAGCTGGGCTTCGGCTCGGGCAGCACCTGCTGGCGCCGACTACGCGAATGGAACGACGCAGGCGTGTGGCAGAAGCTGCACGAACTGCTCCTCGCCGAGTTACGCGCCGCTGACCAGCTCGATCTGTCCCGAACAGCGGTCGACGGCTCACACCTGCGGGCCATGAAAGGGGGAGCGGCCACCGGCCGCTCCCCGGTGGACCGGGGCAAGACCGGCAGCAAGCACCACATCATCGTCGACACCCACGGCATCCCCCTGGCCGCCACCCTCACCGGCGGCAACCGCAACGACGTCACCCAACTCCTGCCCTTGATCCACGCTGTCCCGCCGATCCGCGGAAAGCGCGGACGTCCGCGCCGACGCCCCGACGCTGTGTACGCCGATCGCGGCTATGACCACGACATCTACCGACGCCAGGTCCGTGACCTGGGCATCCGCCCCGTGATCGCCCGCCGCGGCACCGAGCACGGCAGCGGCCTGGGCAAGGACCGCTGGGTGGTCGAAGCAGCTTTCGCTCTCCTGCACTGGTTCCGGCGCCTGCGCA
>NZ_JAYWVC010000675.1:0-761 GCF_036281785.1 Streptomyces chiangmaiensis
ACTGTTTCCATGTCGCATCGGGGTCCGCATGCTGTCGAGGTCGTATTGTCCGACGAGGAGCGTGCAGAGCTGTCGCTCTGGGTGGGTGGCGCGGTGCGTCCCCGCCTCGCTGAGCGGGCGCGGATCGTCCTGGCGTGTGCAGATGGGGCATCAAACGCGCGAGTCGCGGCCGACTTGGGAGTGACTGCGGCGACAGTGGGTAAGTGGCGCTCCCGTTTTGCGGCCCACCGCATGACGGGTCTGGCGGACGATCCTCGGCCGGGCCGACGCAAGCCGGATCTGGTACTCACCGAGGCCGAGCGCGCGCAGTTGATGCGATGGGCGCGGCGGGCGAAGACCGCGCAGTTCCTGGCGCTGCGCGCGAAGATCGTGCTGCGGTGCGCGGAGGGCGGGACGAACAAGCAGGTTGCCACAGACCTCGGGGTGGCCCAGGCGACGGTGAACCGCTGGCGGTCGCGGTTCGTTACCTCACGCCTGGAGGGGCTGATTGACGAGCCGCGCCCTGGGCGGCCGCCCTCGATCCTGCTCGACCAGGTCGAGGACGTGCTCGTGGCGACCTTGGAGTCCACCCCGGGCAATGACACGCACTGGTCGCGTGCCTCGATGGCGAAGCGCACCGGATTGTCGAAGTCCACCATTGGGCGGATCTGGAAGAAGTTCGACCTCAAGCCGCACATCCAGGACTCATTCAAGCTCTCCACCGACCCGCAGTTCGTCGAGAAGGTCGTCGACGTCGTCGGTCTGTACCACAACCCGCCTGA
>NZ_JAYWVC010000676.1:0-760 GCF_036281785.1 Streptomyces chiangmaiensis
GGCCGTGATGACGGCCTTGGCTTCCAGCTTGTCGACCACGACGCGGATCACCATCGTGCCGGTGGCGCGGTCCACGACGGTTTTGGTCTGGTGGGTGAGGCCGCGTGCGGCGATCCTGCGCCATGCCCCTTGGTCGCGGTCGCCCTGCCAGCCGCAGCCGGGGCAGATGGCCCACTTCCATCCGGGCACGGTGGTCCGGTCGGGGGCTTTGCGGTGGCGGAGCGGAGTGAGGCAGTGCGGGCAGTGCTTGGAGGTGTTGCGCGGCGGCACGATGACCACAGCGATGCCGATCTCGGCGGCGAGGTGGCGCATCCGCTCGGCGATCTGCCCGCGCACAGTCTGAGACATGCGCGTGTTGTGGGTGCGGCCCATGCCCCCGGCTTCCATCGACCGCAGGTCTTCCAGATAGATCACACTCGCGCCAGCGGCAACGGCTTGATCCACCGCCCAGCGGGCAGCAGCCCAGGCCAACGCGTCGTTGAGGTGGGAGCGGCGCTCGGACACGCGGCGGATCTCCTGCGCCAGCACCTGCGCCTTGTCGTCCAAGGCGCGGTCGTTGAGGCGGGCGTAGTGGTCGGTCTTGGCGTGCAGCCGCTCAAAGATCCGCCGCAGCCGGTGCTGCTTGGCCAGCACACCAGCGGCCCGGAACTGCGTGCCCGCCCCGAGAGCGGTAATGCGGCCGTCGTTGGGGAGCCGGGCCGCGCCCGCGCTGAGGAGCGTGTTCAGGCCCCAGTCCACACCCAAGGCCACGGTGTGGCCG
>NZ_JAYWVC010000677.1:0-759 GCF_036281785.1 Streptomyces chiangmaiensis
CGGTCGGTGAGATCCGCCCGCTGCTCGCCGAGCGCGGCTTCGCTGTCCCGGAACGGCCCGGGCTGCGGTTGCGCACGTTGGAGGACGTGTTCGCCTACGCCGAGGCCGAGAACGTCACCTTGCGGATCGACGGGATGGAGACCCAGGTCCGCCGCCCGAAAGCGGGCAGGCCCGGACGGCGGGCGTTCGTCTCCGGCAAGCGCAGGCAGAACACCATCAAGACCACCACGATCAGCGACGGCCAGGGCCGCACCCTGTGGTCCGGGGCCACCCGGCCCGGTCGCATGCACGACCAGACCGCGATGCGTACCGAGGGCATTGCCGAGCAGTTCCGCCAGCACCCAGGCGTGAAGGCCGAGGTCGATGACGGATACCGGGGCCTGGCCAACGAGTTCCCCGAGCAGGTCTCGGCCCCGCCGAAGAAACCGAAGGAGCACGAGAAGGACGACGCCCCGCTGAGTGAGAAGTACGGCTGGCGCGAGATGAAGCGCAGACAGTCCTCGCGCAGGATCTGTGTCGAGCACGCCAACGCCGAGCACCGTCAGTGGCGTCCGCTCCAGCGATACACCGGACGTCGGGAGACCTACGCCGAGACGCACCGTGCCGTCGCCGGACTCGTCTCCGACCGTGCCGCCCGCAGGACCACCCGCCGCAAGCCGAGCACCGAACTCGTACTCGCCCGCCCGACGGCCTGCTGAATCACCCACCAGCCGAACCGCCAAGCCAGCACGCCCCAAGATCAATCGCGGGACAGCCCGT
>NZ_JAYWVC010000678.1:0-753 GCF_036281785.1 Streptomyces chiangmaiensis
TGATGCCCTGCGCGTCGGGCACCGTGGCATGCAGCGCGACGGTGGCGGCCGACGCTCTCACCTCGACGAGTTGGCGGTGGCGGACCTTGACGGCGGGCACCGAGTAGAGGTTGGCGTCGAAGGCGACCAGGCAGTCCTTGCCGACATGCCGCAAAAACCGGTCGGCGACGACATAGGGGCGGGCGGGCAGTGGCCGCAGCGCCGAATGATCCCGTGCGGCCCGCACGCCGATCACTTCGCCGTGGGTGCGGTGCGTGCGTGCCCGGCGCTGGGGGACCCAGGCCATGAACGCCCCGTCCAGATCGTCCAGACCTGAGAAGGCCCGGCCGGCCAGCACGTGGTCACGGACGATGGTCACCTGGCGCTCGATCCGGCCCTTGCCGGTGGGGCGGTAGGCCGCCAGCACGTCGATGTCGAAGTCGTAGTGGCCGGCGAATGCGACGGCCTCCGGATGCAAAGGGACCGCCTCACCAGGTGCGACATGGCGGCGGACCACGGTCTTGGTCCGGTCGTAGACGATCACGCCGGGCACCCCGCCGTAGTGCGCGAACGCCCGGCGGTGGCACTCCCAGAAGACCGCGAGGTTCTGGCTGGTGGTGAAGCAGCAGAACGGATCCCGGGAATAGGAGAGGACCATGTGGAAGGAGTAGACCTTCGGGATCCCGACATGGGCCAGGATGCCGCCCTCGTCACCCCAGTCGACCTGGGCCTGGGCGCCGGGCACCACCTCGAAACGGCGGTGGAGGCGGGCCA
>NZ_JAYWVC010000679.1:0-751 GCF_036281785.1 Streptomyces chiangmaiensis
CGACGCGGTCGGCGGACGCGGCCTGTTCGGCCAGGTCGAGGGCCGCAACGCCACCTCGGTCGCCGACTGGCTCACTTCCCAACCCACCGCCTGGCGCGAGCAGGTCCGCTACGTCGCCATCGACCTGTGTTCCACCTTCCGTGCCGCAGTCCACCGGGCCCTGCCGCACGCGGCGGTGGTCGTCGACTGCTTCCACATCGTCCAGCTCGCCCAGCGCCACCTCGCCGACCTGCGCCGACGCCTCACCTGGAAACAGCACGGACGCCGGGCCCGCAAGGGCGATGGCATCTACACCGTCCGCAAACTCCTGCGCCGCAACAAGGAGGACCTCGCCCAGGAGCAACGCACCCTCCTGCGGACCGAGTTGGATCACATGGGCACCTACGGCCGACAGATCTACGCGGCCTGGCAGGCCAAGGAACTCCTGCGTGACCTCCTCGGCCTGGCCGTCAGCCACACGCACGTCACTCCAGACCGCTCCGCGATCTCCGCCGCCCGTCACCGCTTCCTCGTCCACATCGCCGACCACGCTCACCTGCCCGAACTCGTCACCCTCGCCGAGACCGTCGAGCAGTGGTGGGACGGCATCGAGACCTATCTGACCACCGGCATCACCAACGCCGCATCCGAGGGCAACAACCGCCTCATCAAGCTCGAAGCGCGTAACGCGTTCGGCTTCCGCAACCGCGAGAACCAACGGCTTCGGTCACACTGTGCAACCACCCGGCGGAGCCGACGGGAGGCGCACCCC
>NZ_JAYWVC010000068.1:0-36240 GCF_036281785.1 Streptomyces chiangmaiensis
AGAGCCCTCGGTCTCCGTGGCCGGCTGAGCCCCTCTTCCTTACACGTCACCTGCGCCCCGTCACACGGTCCGTGACGGGGCGCAGGTGTTTCCCGCGTTTCCTGGACAGCTCCGATGTACAGCGGGAACGAGGACATCCCGATCATGGACACGGTGTCCCACGAGCAGAAGACGGGGATGACCCCGCCGTACGACCAGCCGTCGGCGATCTGGACCTCGCTGCCGCGCCTCACCGAGTCCAGCTGCAAGGTCCCGGACTACTGCCCCACCGGCACCGTCACGGTGAGTGAAGCTGTCGTCGCCGACGGCGACTTCGCCACCTGCGCCGACAACAAGGGGGTCCTGTCCGCCAGTTACACCCTCGACCCCGGCCGGGTCCGCAAGGTCACCCTCCTCGGGATCAACCAGCGGGAGTGGTCGCCGACCTACAACAGGGAGACCTTCGGGCGGAAGCAGGACTCCGCGCGGCTCAAGGACTACACCGTGCCCGACAGTGACGAGGGGAACACCTGACGTGATGTAAAGGTCGGTGTGCTGGAAAGCGCCAGAGGGATTCGCTTCATCGACCTCGGCGACCGTCCGCACACCCGTCACATCAGGCTGGATGGGGCGACGACCTGGTCAGCGGCCACCGTTCCCGCCTTCCACCGGCAGCCGGGAATCGGCGAGATCCAGGTCCGAGGCGGCCACCCCACGGGCCGGGGCTGAACCGATGGTCCCTCCGCGCCGCCCACGAGCCGAGAGACCGGGCGGCGCGCCACCGGCGCGCCAGGTACAGTGCGGAGATCAGCAGACCCCAGGGTGAGGCTCCCGCACGTGTTGACGCAGACCACCACCAGGGTCCTCGAACCGAGTGACCTGGACGCCGCGCTCGCCGTTCTCGACCGCGAGCCGGTCATGAACGCCTTCGTGTCGTCCCGCGTCCACGTCGCGGGCCTCGACCCCTGGCGCCTCGGCGGCGAGATGTGGGGCTGGTACGAGGACGGCATGCTGACGTCGTTGTGCTACGCGGGCGCCAACCTCGTCCCGATCTGCGCCAACCCGCGCGCGGTGCGGGCCTTCGCCGACCGCGCCCGGCGCGCCGGCCGGCGGTGCTCGTCCATCGTCGGCCCCGCCGAACCCACCGCCCAGCTGTGGCGGCTGCTCGAGCCCGGTTGGGGCCCGGCCCGCGAGGTCCGCGCCCACCAACCCCTCATGGTCACCGACCGTATGCCCGTCGACATCGCCCCGGATCCGTATGTCCGCCGCATTCGCAAGGACGAGATGGAGACGATCATGCCGGCCTGTGTGGCCATGTTCACCGAGGAGGTCGGCGTCTCACCGCTGGCCGGCGACGGCGGGCTGCTCTACCAGGCCCGGGTCGCCGAACTCGTGGGCTCCGGCCGTTCGTTCGCCCGCCTCGACGACAACGGAAAGGTCGTCTTCAAGGCGGAGATCGGCGCGGCCACCCCTCAGGCGTGCCAGATCCAGGGCGTCTGGGTCGCTCCCGAATACCGCGGCCAGGGCCTCGCGGCCCCCGCCATGGCGGCGGTCCTGCGGTACGCGCTGGCGGATGTGGCCCCGGTGGTGAGTCTGTACGTCAACGACTTCAACACCCCGGCGAGGCGGACGTACCTGAGGGTGGGCTTCCAGGAGATCGGGGCGTTCATGAGCGTGCTGTTCTGAGGAACCGCGGCGGCGGGGCCGCGGGACACTGCGGTTCGGCAGCGTGGGTACGGGAAACCGCCGCCGGTCCGCGGGCGGACGACCGTCGTCCCCGGCGTCGTCCCGCGAAGTGCCCCGGTAGGCTCCCCGGCATGCTGCGCTTTCCCGGTCGAGGTCACCGCGAGCCCGACGAGGTCGTGATCGGCCCCCTGGACCTGTCCGCCCGCGTTGACGAGGCGCTCGCCGTACAGGCCCTGGCATTCGGGCTCGGGGCCGACGAGATCGCCGTGCGCCGCCAGATCGTGCTGCGGCACATGGCCTATCCGGGGGCCCGTGCGTTCGGAGCCACCCTCACCGACGGACGGCTCGTCGGATTCGTCTACGGCATGCCCAACGACCGCACGCACTGGTGGTCCACCGTCGTCGAACCGTATCTGCGGGCCCAGGGCCACGACGCATGGCTCGACGACTCCTTCGTCATCACCGAACTGCATGTCCATCCCCACTACCAGAACCGCGGCATCGGCCGGGCCCTTATCACCACCATCACCGCGGGTGCGACGCAACCGCGCTCGATCCTCTCGGCGATCGACGTCGACAGCCCGGCCCGCGGCCTGTACCGCTCGCTGGGCTACGAGGACCTGGCGCGGCAGGTGCTTTTTCCCAGCGCCCCCAAGCCGTACGCCGTGATGGGCGCCCCGCTCCCCCTGCGCGGGCGCTGACGAATTTCCGCCCGCACCGGCTGCCCGGCTAACCTCCTAGCCATCACCCTCCCCCACTCTCGGCTGCGCTCGAGCGGGGGACCCCCTTCAGCAGGAGTCGAGAGATCATGGCGAACGCACCGGTCCAGCGCATGTCCCAGTTGATGGCGAAGACGCTGCGCGACGACCCGGCGGACGCCGAGGTCCTCAGCCACAAGCTGCTCGTCCGCGCGGGCTACGTCCGTCGTACCGCCGCCGGGATCTGGACCTGGCTGCCGCTCGGCAAGAAGGTCCTCGCCAACGTGGAGCGGATCGTCCGCGAGGAGATGGACGCGATCGGCGCCCAGGAGGTGATGCTCCCCGCCCTGCTGCCCCGGGAGCCGTACGACGCGACCGGCCGCTGGGACGAGTACGGCGCCGAACTGTTCCGGCTCAAGGACCGCAAGGGCGGCGACTACCTCCTCGGCCCGACCCATGAGGAGATCTTCACGCTGCTGGTGAAGGACCAGGCGTCCTCCTACAAGGACCTGCCGGTGATCCTCTACCAGATCCAGACCAAGTTCCGGGACGAGGCCCGGCCGCGAGCGGGCATCCTGCGCGGCCGCGAGTTCCTGATGAAGGACTCCTACTCCTTCGACCTCGAGGACGAGGGCCTTGCCCAGTCCTACGCCCTGCACCGCCAGGCCTACCAGCGGATCTTCGAGCGGCTCGGTCTGGACTACCGGATCTGCGCCGCGACCGCGGGCGCGATGGGCGGTTCCAAGTCCGAGGAGTTCCTCGCTCCGGCAGAGGCCGGCGAGGACACCTTCGCCGACTGCCCGAACTGCGACTTCGCCGCGAACACCGAGGCGATCTCCTACCCGCTGAAGCCGGTGGACGGCTCGGGGGAGCCCGCGCTCGAGGAGATCCCCACCCCCGACACCCCGACCATCGAGACGCTCGCCGCCTCCCTCGGCGTCCCGGCCTCGGCCACCCTGAAGAACCTCCTCGTCAAGGTCGACGGCGAGATCGTCGCCGTCGGTGTCCCCGGCGACCGCGAGGTCGACATGGACAAGGTCGAGGCGCACTTCGCCCCGGCCGCGGTCGAGCTGGTCACCGTTGAGGACTTCGTGGGCCGTCCGGACCTGGTCCGCGGCTATGTGGGCCCCCAGGGCCTGGAGAAGGCCACCTACATCGCCGACCCGCGCGTGGCCCCCGGCACCTCCTGGATCACCGGTGCCAACAAGGAGGGCATGCACGCGAAGAACGTGGTCGCCGGCCGCGACTTCGAGGTCGACGCGTACGTCGACGTCGTGGTGGTGCAGGAGGGCGACCCCTGCCCGCGCTGCGGCACCGGCCTCAAGCTGGACCGCGCCATCGAGATCGGCCATATCTTCCAGCTGGGCCGCAAGTACGCCGACGCCCTCAAGCTCGACGTCCTCGGCCAGAACGGCAAGCCGGTCCGCGTCACCATGGGCTCCTACGGCGTCGGCGTCTCCCGCGCGGTGGCCGCGCTCGCCGAGCAGACCGCCGACGAGCAGGGCCTGTGCTGGCCCAAGGAGGTCGCCCCGGCCGATGTGCACGTGGTGGCGGCCGGCAAGGCCCTGCAGACCGAGCTGGCCCTCGACGTCTCCCAGAAGCTGGCCGCGGCCGGCGTCCGCGTCCTCGTCGACGACCGGGCCGGTGTGTCCCCGGGCGTGAAGTTCACGGACGCCGAGCTGATCGGGGTGCCGCAGATCCTGGTGGCGGGCCGCCGCTCCGCCGAGGGCGTCCTGGAGCTGAAGGACCGCAGGACGGGCGAGCGCGAAGAGCTCACGATGGACGAGGCGATCGCGCGCCTCACGGCCTGACCTCCCCGAGGTCCCTCGGGGAGGCCGCCGCTTCGGCGGCCCGCCACCGGCCCGGCCGTGGCGTTCCCCTGCCGGGCCCGCACGTCATCGCCGAAACGGCCGCCGGCCACCGACCGGCGGCCGTTCGCTGTCGGCAGGACCGGCGGTCGCGCACCGGTCCCGACGCTCCCGTCACAGCCAGCCGGCGAACTCCAGCAGCAGTTCCGCGTCCTGCGCCCGGCCGACGCGCAGGGCCCGCACCCCGGACTCGACCGCCCGGAACAGCGTCCAGCCGCGCAGCCGCTCCTGGTCGAGCTCGAGCGACTCCGCGAGCCGCTTGACCCGGCGCCGGGTGATCGACGCACCGGAGGGTGCCGCGATGAGGTCCTCCACCCGGTCGCGCACCAGTCGCGCCAGGTCGAAGGCGCACTCTCCGACCACCGGATCCGGGCCCACGGCCAGCCACGGCATCCGCTCCCCGGCGAGCACCTTGCTCTGTCGGAAGGTGCCGTGCAGCAGTCGCTCCTCGGGCGGGGCGGCGAGCAGCTCCTCGCGGGCCGCCAGCGCCGCGTTCACCAGCGGCGCCACGTCGGGGTCGGTCTCGGCACCCGCCCGCATCGCCTCGGCCTGCCGCCCCGTCCGCCCGGCCACCGTCTCGAAGGAGTGGCCGGCGGAGGGCTCCACCCACAGCCGGCGCAGCGTGCCGGCCGCTTCCAGCAGGGCCTTCGCCTCCGGCAGCGAGCGCACGGACATCTCGGGATGCAGCCGCTCCAGCAGCAGGACACCGTGCTCCGGGTCGGCGTCCAGGAGCCGTACCGCGCCGAACCCGCCCCAGTGGGCGAGCGCGGCGCATTCGCTCTCCGGTCGTGCCTGCGGTGGCGCCAGCTTCAGCACGGCGGGCGTTCCATCGGACTGCCGCACCAGCACGACCAGGCCGCTGCGGCCACCCGGCGCCTGAACCCGCTCCACGGTCAACTCGCGTAGATCGACGGCCTGTCGGGCCAGCCCGGGGAGCTTGTCGAGCCACTCGGCGCCTCCGTCCCGCTGCGTCTCGCCGAGCGCCCGCAGGAGGCGCTGCGGCGGTTCGAAAGCCATGCGCGAGTTGTTCCTTTCCAGGTCGGCTTCGCACGCGTGCGGTGTGCGCGTACGCCTCACGTCCGCGGTGTCGTCACCGAGGTGGCCGGGGTGGCCGCCGCCCGCTCGGCGAGACCAGGGAAGGCTACGCTCTCGCCGCTCCAGCGCACCGCACGCACCGCCGCCTCCCGCAGCGCCCCGGCGGCGAAGCCGCGCCTGGCGCCGGTCGCCGCCCGGACGAGGTCGGAGTACACCCCGGCCACCCGCTCCTCCAGCTCGGCGGCGAGCCGTACGGCGGCGGCGGAGTCCGTGACCGGGAAGGGCAGCGCGTACCCGGCCGCGGCGGCGTCCGGCGTGCCGCCCAGGTCCCTCACGGTCCGGGCCAGGTCGTCGCGTCGTGCGCGATGGGCGTCGTAGGCCGCCCGTGCCTCCTCGCGCCTTGTCTGCTCGATGCGCCCACCGACGACGCCGTAGCCGTAGACCGCGGCGTGCTCGGCGCGCAGTGTGGCCTGCAGTGCCGTGAGCTCCCCGGTCCCGGATTCCGGGGTGCCGGTGGTCATTGCCGGGGCGCCGGTGGTCGTGCCCGGGGCGCCGGTGGTCGTGCCCGGGGTGCCGGTGGACGTGTTCACTTCGCGCCTTCCGTCAGCAGGTACGCGTGCGCGGCGCCGGCCGCCGCCACGGAGGCCATCAGCCGTGCGAGCTCGCCGGGGACGTCCAGCAACGCCTTGGCCCGCCGGTCGGCGAGGGTCCGCTCGGCGGAGGCCAGCTCCGTGAGCGCCGACTTGGGGTCCCTGGGCACAGGGGAGGCGCTGGGCGAGGCGGCCGCCGACGCCGACGGGGACGGCGATGGGGACAGCAACGCGGACGCCGACGGGGACGCCGAGGTGCCGGAGCCGTCGCGAAACGCCTCGGCGTGCCTGACGACCTCCGCCCGCAGCGGCCGCAGTCGCGCCGCCAGTGGCGGATGAGCCGCGATCACGGCCGCGTACCGGTCGGCCAGCGCCTCGCTGTCGCGGGCCGCACGTGCGCGGGCCCGGTCGGCGGCCGAGAGGCTGCTGCCGCCCGAGGCGGCGGAGCCGGGAGCGCCGGAGCAGCCACCGAGCAGGGCGGCGCCCGCGGCCGAGGCGAGCAGACTCCTTCGGCGCAGGGCGGTGCGCGGGTGCGGGGGGAACGGCACGGCAGACGTCCTCGAATGGCCGGAGACGAAGGGAAGGGCGGCGCTTGTGATCACCGTACCGGTGCCCCGCCCCGGTACTCGCCACCGGCTCGGCCGATCGCGCCCGCGCCCGGCGGTCGGCGCAGGTGGACGGCAACACGGCCCGGGACCGGATACCCTTTGACCTGACACGCGACCATCCCACAACAGCACACGCGGCCGAGGAGTCACCCGGATGAGCACCACCCAGAGCGAGAGGCTGCGAGAACTGCTGGAACCGCTCGTCAGCTCCCAGGGACTCGATCTCGAGGAGATCGCCGTGGACTCCGTCGGGCGCAAGCGTGTACTGCGTGTCGTCGTCGACTCCGACACCGGTGCCGACCTGGACCGGATCGCCGATGTGAGCCGTGCGCTCTCGGCGAAGCTCGACGAGAGCGACGGGATGGGCGAGGGCGCGTACGACCTCGAGGTCGGAACGCCGGGCGCGGAGCGCCTCCTCAAGGAACACCGGCACTACGTACGCGCCGTCGACCGGCTGGTGAAGTTCCAGCTGGCGGAGGGCGGCGAGATGGTCGCCAGAATCCTGAAGGTCGACGACGAAGGCCTCGACCTCGAAGTGCCCGGTGTGAAGGGCCGCAAGGCCACGGCCCGCCGACTCGCGTTCCCGGACATCACCAGAGCGCGCGTCCAGGTCGAGTTCGCCCGCAAGGACAAGAAGGACATTAAGGAAGAGGAGGAGGCGTAGCCGTGGACATCGACATGAGTGCCCTGAGGGGCTTGGTACGGGAGAAGGAGATCTCCTTCGACCTGCTGGTCGAGGCGATCGAGGCGGCCCTCCTCATTGCCTACCACCGCACCGAGGGAAGCCGCCGCCACGCGCGCGTGGAGCTCAACCGGGAGACCGGCCATGTGACCGTGTGGGCGAAGGAGGACCCCGAGGACCTGGAGGAGGGGCAGGAGCCGCGCGAGTTCGACGACACCCCGTCGGGCTTCGGCCGCATCGCCGCCACCACCGCCAAGCAGGTCATTCTGCAGCGCCTGCGCGACGCCGAGGACGACGCGACGCTCGGAGAGTACGCGGGCCGTGAGGGTGACATCGTCACCGGTGTGGTCCAGCAGGGCCGCGACCCGAAGAACGTGCTCGTCGACATCGGCAAGTTGGAGGCCATCCTGCCGGTGCAGGAGCAGGCGCCGGGCGAGACGTACGAGCACGGGAAGCGGATCCGGTCGTACGTCGTCCGGGTGGCGAAGGGTGTGCGCGGTCCGTCCGTGACCCTGTCCCGAACCCACCCCAATCTGGTGAAAAAGCTGTTCGCGCTAGAGGTGCCGGAGATCGCCGACGGTTCCGTCGAGATCGCCGCGATCGCTCGTGAGGCCGGTCACCGTACGAAGATCGCCGTGAGGTCCACCCGATCGGGCCTGAACGCCAAGGGCGCCTGCATCGGCCCGATGGGCGGCCGAGTGCGCAACGTCATGGCCGAGCTGAACGGCGAGAAGATCGACATCGTCGACTGGTCGGACGACCCGGCCGAGATGGTGGCGAACGCCCTCTCGCCGGCCCGTGTCTCCAAGGTCGAGGTGGTCGACCTCGCGGCCCGCTCCGCGCGCGTGACGGTCCCCGACTACCAGCTGTCGCTGGCGATCGGCAAGGAGGGGCAGAACGCCCGGCTTGCGGCCCGGCTCACCGGCTGGCGGATCGACATTCGACCCGACACCGAGCAGCCCGCCGAGAGGCACGACTGAGGCATCTGACCTCGGCAAGGGACGGGTCCTGGCCGTGGGTCGCTGAGATCACGACAGTTTCGTGCGCGGCAGGTGTTCGAATCTTGCCCCAAAGGGGTGAGGTCGCCGCGGGGAGGTAGACTTGAGCGTGTCTGGCCGGACGCATGCCCGCGCATGCCCTGAGCGCACCTGTGTGGGGTGCCGGGAGCGAGCGGCCAAGATCGAACTGTTGCGCACCGTGGTGGTCGAGGGCGATTGTGTCCCCGATCCTCGCGGTACGCTGCCTGGCCGGGGTGCGTATGTGCACCCTGTGTCGGCTTGTCTCGACCTGGCGGTCCGCCGTCGGGCGTTCCCACGGGCGCTGCGCGTCCCGGGTCCGCTCGACACAAAGACGTTGCGCCAATACGTCGAGCAGGCAGAAAGTTGCTGAGCAGCACCTTGCCGGGCAGGCAACACCGAAAGACGTGTCGTACGGAAGCCCCCGTGCGGCCTGGTACCTCGCGAGTCGAAAGCAGGTCGAGATTGCGATGAGCACTCGATGAGTACGCGATGAGTACGCCCATGAACTAGCGACGGTCCGGCCGCAACCCGGACCTCAAAGGAGCGAAGTGGCTAAGGTCCGGGTCTACGAACTCGCCAAGGAGTTCGGTGTGGAGAGCAAGGTCGTCATGGCCAAGCTCCAGGAACTCGGTGAATTCGTCCGTTCGGCGTCCTCGACGATCGAGGCGCCCGTAGTACGCAAGTTGACCGACGCCTTGCAGCAGGGCAGCGGCGGTGGTGCGAAGCCCGCCGCGCGCAAGGCCGCACCGGCGAAGCCGGCCGCGCCCTCCCCGGCGCAGGCCGCCCGTCCGGCTGCCCCGCGCCCGGCGGCGCCCAAGCCCGCGGCCGCCGAGCGGCCCTCGGCTCCGACGCCGGGTCCGCGCCCGACGCCGGGCCCGAAGCCCGCGCCGCGGCCCGCCCCGGCGGCTCCCGCCCCGGGTGCGCCCGAGTTCACGGCCCCGCCGACGGCTCCGGCCGCCCCGGGCCCGCGTTCGGGCGCCCGTCCCGGCCCCGGCGGCCCGAAGCCGAGCGCCCGTCCGGCCGCGCCCGGTCAGGGCCAGGGTCCGGGCGACGCCCGGGCCGCGCGTACCGGTTCCCCGCGTCCGGGCGCTCCCGGCCCGCGTTCCGGTGGTCGTCAGGCAGGTCCCCGTCCCGGTAACAACCCCTTCACCTCCGGTGGCTCCACCGGCATGGCGCGCCCGCAGGCGCCCCGGCCGGGCGGCGCCCCGCGTCCCGGCGGTCCCGGTGCCCCCGGTGCTCCGCGTCCGCAGGGCGCGGGCCAGGGTCCCCGTCCCCAGGGTGCGGGCGGCGGTCCGCGTCCGCAGGCTCCGGGCGGTTCCCGGCCGACTCCGGGGGGCATGCCCCGTCCGCAGGGCGGTCCGCGTCCCGGCGGCGGCCCCGCGGGTCCGCGTCCGAACCCCGGCATGATGCCGCAGCGTCCCGCTGCCGGCCCGCGTCCCGGCCCCGGCGGCCGCGGCCCGGCCGGTGCCGGTCGTCCCGGCGGCGGTCGTCCCGGCGGTGGCGGCGGTGGCTTCGCCGGCCGTCCCGGCGGCGGTGGCGGTCGTCCCGGCGGTGGCGGCGGCGGTTTCGCCGGTCGTCCTGGTGGCGGTGGCCCTGGTGGCGGCGGTGGCGGCTTCGGCGGTGGCGGCGGCGGCCGTCCCGGCTTCGGAGGTCGTCCTGGTGGTCCGGGCGGCCGTGGTGGCACGCAGGGTGCGTTCGGCCGTCCCGGCGGTCCGGCGCGTCGTGGCCGTAAGTCGAAGCGGCAGCGCCGTCAGGAGTACGAGGCCATGCAGGCCCCGTCGGTCGGCGGTGTGATGCTGCCTCGCGGCAACGGCGAGAGCATTCGCCTGTCGCGCGGTGCGTCGCTCACCGACTTCGCGGAGAAGATCAACGCCAACCCGGCGTCCCTCGTCGCCGTCATGATGAACCTGGGCGAGATGGTCACGGCCACGCAGTCCGTCTCCGACGAGACGCTGCAGCTCCTCGCGGGCGAGATGAACTACGAGGTTCAGATCGTCAGCCCCGAGGAGGAGGACCGCGAGCTGCTCGAGTCCTTCGACATCGAGTTCGGCGAGGACGAGGGCGGCGAGGAGGACCTGGTGGTCCGTCCGCCGGTCGTCACCGTCATGGGTCACGTCGACCACGGTAAGACCCGACTGCTCGACGCCATCCGCAAGACGAACGTCATCGCGGGCGAGGCCGGCGGCATCACCCAGCACATCGGTGCCTACCAGGTCTCGACCGAGGTCAACGACGAAGAGCGTCGGATCACCTTCATCGACACCCCGGGTCACGAGGCGTTCACCGCCATGCGTGCCCGTGGTGCGAAGTCGACCGACATCGCGATCCTGGTCGTCGCGGCCAACGACGGCGTCATGCCGCAGACGGTCGAGGCGCTCAACCACGCCAAGGCGGCCGACGTCCCGATCGTCGTCGCGGTCAACAAGATCGACGTCGAGGGTGCCGACCCGACCAAGGTGCGCGGTCAGCTGACCGAGTACGGCCTGGTGGCCGAGGAGTACGGCGGCGACACGATGTTCGTCGACATCTCCGCCAAGCAGGGTCTGCACATCGACAGCCTCCTGGAGGCGGTCGTCCTGACCGCGGACGCCTCGCTCGACCTGCGGGCCAACCCGCACCAGGACGCGCAGGGCATCTCGATCGAGTCCCGTCTCGACCGCGGCCGGGGTGCCGTGGCGACGGTCCTCGTCCAGCGAGGCACGCTGCGGGTCGGCGACACGATGGTGGTCGGCGACGCGTACGGCCGCGTCCGGGCGATGCTCGACGACAACGGCAACAACGTGGCCGAGGCCGGCCCGTCGACGCCGGTCCAGGTCCTGGGTCTGACCAACGTCCCGGGTGCGGGCGACAACTTCCTGGTGGTGGACGAGGACCGTACGGCCCGTCAGATCGCCGAGAAGCGCGCCGCCCGCGAGCGCAACGCGGCCTTCGCCAAGCGCACGCGCCGTGTGTCGCTGGAGGACCTGGACAAGGTGCTGAAGGCTGGCGAGGTCCAGCAGCTGAACCTGATCATCAAGGGCGACGCTTCTGGTTCCGTCGAGGCCCTCGAGTCCTCGCTGCTCCAGCTGGACGTCGGCGAAGAGGTCGACATCCGCGTCCTGCACCGCGGCGTCGGTGCGGTCACGGAGTCCGACATCGACCTGGCGATGGGCTCCGACGCCATCGTGATCGGCTTCAACGTCCGCGCGGCCGGCCGCGCGGCGCAGATGGCCGAGCGCGAGGGCGTGGACGTCCGGTACTACTCGGTCATCTACCAGGCGATCGAGGAGATCGAGGCGGCCCTCAAGGGCATGCTCAAGCCGGAGTACGAAGAGGTCGAGCTCGGTACGGCGGAGATCCGCGAGGTCTTCAAGTCGTCCAAGCTGGGCAACATCGCCGGTGTGCTCATCCGGTCGGGCGAGGTCAAGCGCAACACCAAGGCGCGCCTCATCCGCGACGGCAAGGTGGTCGCGGAGAACCTCAACATCGAGGGCCTGCGTCGCTTCAAGGACGACGTCACCGAGATCCGCGAAGGGTTCGAGGGCGGTATCAACCTCGGCAACTTCAACGACATCAAGGTCGACGACGTCATCGCGACGTACGAGATGCGCGAGAAGCCGCGGGTGTAACAGCCTCCGGTTCGCGCCGGCCGACGGGACGTGGTTCCCGTCGGCCGGCGCGCCGTGTGGGGGTGTCGCCCCTCACACCACCGCCCAGGCCTGAGCGGCCCCGTCCTGGAGCAGGGACGGGCCGAGTCACGCCCGGACGGGCCCGGTGAAAACCCCGTCGAGCCGCTCCGGTGTTCGTTGTACGGTTTTCGTGTCCCTGCCCATACCGACGGCGGGGCCGTCGATCCCGTACCGGCGGGTCATCCGGACGCACATGTACGTGGGGACTCTGTCCTTCGACCTCCTCCTCGGCGACGTACGGTCGCTGAAGGAGAAGCGCTCCGTCGTCCGTCCGATCGTCGCCGAGCTCCAGCGGAAGTTCGCGGTGAGCGCGGCCGAGGTGGACCACATGGATCTCCATCGGCGGGCACTCATCGGGCTCGCGATGGTCTCCGGCGACGCGGGGCATCTGACTGATGTACTGGACCGGTGCGAGCGGCTGGTCGCCGGGCGCCCCGAGGTGGAGTTGCTGTCCGTCAGACGGCGCTTCCACGGCGACGACGACTGAACCGAGAAGACAGACAGGAAAGAACGGGAGACGGACCAGTGGCCGACAACGCGCGGGCGAAGAGGCTGGCGGACCTCATCCGAGAGGTGGTGGCCCAGAAGCTGCAGCGCGGGATCAAGGACCCGCGGCTCGGCTCGCACGTCACCATCACGGACACCCGGGTGACGGGCGATCTGCGGGAGGCGACCGTCTTCTACACGGTGTACGGGGACGAGGAGGAGCGGAAGGCCGCTGCCGCCGGTCTGGAGAGCGCCAAGGGCATCCTGCGCTCCGAGGTCGGACGGGCCGCGGGTGTGAAGTTCACGCCGACCCTCAGCTTCGTCGCGGACGCCCTCCCGGACACCGCGAGGACCATCGAGGACCTGCTCGACAAGGCGCGCGCCTCCGACGCGAAGGTACGCGAGACGGCGACGGGTGCCTCGTACGCCGGTGACGCCGACCCGTACCGGAAGCCCGGCTCCGACGAGACGGACGACACCGCCGAATGACCCAGCAGCACACCACGCCCGACGGCCTCGTCATCGTCGACAAGCCGTCGGGCTTCACTTCGCACGACGTCGTCGCCAAGATGCGCGGCATCGCAAGGACGCGGCGCGTCGGCCATGCCGGCACCCTCGACCCGATGGCGACCGGCGTGCTCGTCCTCGGTGTGGAGAAGGCCACCAAGCTCCTCGGCCACCTCGCGCTGACCGAGAAGGAGTACTTGGGGACGATCCGCCTCGGCCAGAACACCGTCACGGACGACGCCGAGGGGGAGGTCACCTCCTCCGCCGACGCCTCCGCGATCACCCGCGACGCCGTCGACGCCGGGATCGCCAAGCTGACCGGCGACATCCTGCAGGTGCCGTCCAAGGTCAGCGCCATCAAGATCGACGGAGTGCGCTCCTACAAGCGGGCGCGCGAGGGCGAGGACTTCGACATCCCGGCGCGGCCGGTCACCGTCTCCTCCTTCTCGCTGTACGACGTCCGGGGTGCCGTCGCCGACGACGGCACCCCGGTGCTCGACCTGGTGGTCTCCGTCGTCTGCTCGTCCGGCACCTACATCCGGGCCCTCGCCCGTGACCTGGGCACGGACCTCGGGGTCGGCGGCCACCTGACCGCGCTGCGGCGCACCCGCGTCGGACCCTACAAGCTGGACTCCGCCCGCACGCTGGAACAGCTCCAGCAGGAGCTGACCGTGATGCCGATCGCCGAGGCCGCCGCGGCCGCGTTCCCGCGCTGGGACGTGGATGCCCGGCGCGCCCGGTTGCTCAAGAACGGTGTGCGTCTGGAGATACCCGACGAGTACGCGGGTGCCGGTCCCGTCGCGGTCTTCGATCCCGAGGGCGGGTTCGTGGCGCTCGTCGAGCAGTTCAGGGGGAAGGCGAAGAGCCTGGCCGTGTTCGGCTGAGACCTGCCCGTGGAGCGGCGAACACGGGGCTCGGGCCGCCGCTCCACGGTCCCCCTCGGTTCCCCCTCACAGAGGTGTATCCATCCCCCTTCGTTCATCCACCCCACCGGGCAGGCGCTCGGAGTGAACCGAGGGAGTGGAAGGGGGCGCGTTCGCTGCGTGATCTGTCCCGCTGATCATCGTCGGCCTACCGTCGGATCCAGGTACGGCGGGGAGGTTCGGGCATGGCGGGACGAGACTCTCGGACGGCGAACAGCGGCCGGGAGGGGCGCAGCACGGGGCCCGGACTGGTCCGCCTGTGGGACCCGGCGGGACGCCCGCGCGGCACCGGGTTCGCCGTCGACCACGACGGCACGGTGATCACCGGTCACGAGGCCGTCGACGGCATCGAAGGGCTGCTGCAGGGGCCGGACGAGCGTGTCTGTGCGGTGAGCGCGGCGGCGGTGACCCCGCTGCCGCACGCCGGACTCGCCCTCGTCCGCACCGAGGGGCTCGGCCTCCAGCCGCTCCCCGTCACGGTGCGGGACCGCATCGAGACCGGTACCTACGTCCGGATCGCCGCGGGCGACTGGCGCGAGGCACGCGTTCTCGCCACGACGGCCGTCACCTACCGCGCGCCGGACCGGCACCACCGCTTCGACGCCGCACTGGAATTGGCGGGCACCGCCGGCACCGAGGCGCTCCGCACGGGCGGCGGTGCGGCCGGTGGCCCGGTGCTCGACGCCGCGACCGGCGCCGTGCTGGCCGTGCTCGGCACCGCGCTGCACACGAAACACCGGACGACGGGGTTCGCGGTGCCCCTGCTCGGGCTCGGACAGCCGCTGGAGGGGCTGCTCGCCCGCAACGCGGAGACCGTACCGGCGTACGGCGCGGACCTGAACCTCGCGGGGGTGCTCGCACTCACCGCGTCGGCGACGGGGTCGAACGACCTGCCCGACGCCCCCGGGCCCGTCCGACGCGCCGCCGCCATCGGGGAGTTCGCCGCCTTCGACAAGGGCACGGCGGCCGTCCTCGGGCTGGTCGGGCCGCCCGGCAGCGGTCGTACGACGGAACTCGCCTCTCTCGCCGCACGGCGTACAGGCGGATCTGAACCGGCTCCCGTGCTGTGGCTGCGTGGGGCGGACCTGGAGGGCTCGGACACCTCCCTGGCCGACGCGGTGGGACGGGCGCTCGAGCGGTCGGGCCGGATCATGGCGGCCGGGGGGTCAGCGGCCGACCGCGCAGGTGAGCCGGGCGACCTTCGCCCCGAGCGCCTGGCCCGGGTGGCACGGAACGCCGGACGCCCGCTGCTGCTGCTCCTCGACGACCCCGAGCGGATGCCGCTCGCTCTCGCCCACCGGCTCCCCGAGTGGACGGCGGCCACGGCCGCCTGGCTGCGCGAGACCGGGACGCGGCTCGTGGTGGCCTCTGCCGTCCGGAGTACTGGGAGGGAGCGGGTGCGGAGTTTCCGAGGGAGATGCTGCACCGGGGGTGGGCCCCGGCACCGAAGTCGCCCGGGAACCTGCCGGCCCGTCCACCCGCTCGCATGCAACCGAGATCATGGGAAGGCAGGGCTTCGCGCCACGGTCCCCGGCCCACCTGCCACCCTGCGTCCGGCTCGGCGCCCTCACCCCCGCGGAGGCCCGCCAGGCCCGCGCACGCCACGGCATCCCCGACGGTCTGCTCGAGGACACCGACGCCCGGCACCCTCTCACGCTGCACCTCCTCGCGGAGGTGCGCGCGGCCCTTCCCGCCGCCGTCGAGGCCCCCGGCACACCTCAGGCCCGCATCGACCGCCACCAGGTCCGAGGAGGAACCGTCCGCGGTGTGCAGGGCCGTGGATCGCTGGGCGCACGAGGAGCGGCCGCCACGACGTACGGCGGCGGTGGCCTACGGGCTGCGGGCCGCCCCGTACGTCCGCGCCGAGGCCGATCGCGAGCTGCTGCGCCACGCGGCCCTGGCCATGCTCGCCCGTCCCGCCGACTGCACCGTGCACGGCGGTGCGCTCGCCCTGCTCGTCCATGACCCGCTGACCCGCGCCCGGTATCTCCCGCAGGCCCTGGCGCGCTTCGCCGCCGGCGATCCGCGGCTGCCCGCAGGCACCCTGGTCACCGCGCTCGCCACCCATCCGGAACCGGTGCTCGACGCGTTCCGCACCCGGCTGCGCCCGTGCGGCCCGGACGTGGAGGAGATCCTGCACACCCTCGCCGACGCCACGACGCCGGCCCTGGCCCACCGGGTCGCCGGCCTTCTGCGCGACCTCGTGGCGCTCCACCCGGAGACGGACGCCCCTTCCGCCTGCACGGGACCGGCGGCGGGCCTCGGGGAGCACCTCGCCGCCCAGGTCGGCAGGCGCCTGGAGGACGGCCTCGCTCAGCGCGCCGTCCTCCTGCCGTTCGTCGCCGGGTTGCTCGACGGCGGGACGCCGCAGCTGCGATCGGCGCTCGCCGCGGCGCTGGCAGCGCCCGGACGCGAGGAGTCCCGGCCCCTGCGCCGGGAACTGCTCGATCTGCTGCTCGTGCAGGAGCGGGACCCCATGGTCCTCGACCGTCTGCTGGGCGCCGCGGCCGATGGACTGCACCGGGGCGGTGAGGAGCACGCCCGCCAGGTGATCCACCGGGTCGGCCTGCTCCTGGCCCGCACGCCCGAGGGCGCCGCCCGCTTCGACCGCGGCCTGTTCGATCTTGCCCGGCACGTCCCTGGCTTTGCCCGGCTCGTCGCCCGCTGGCTGACCGAGGCGCCCGGAGAATGGGCCGTCCTGGTCGGCCCGAGCACGCGCCGCATGATCGAGAACCTGGGGGGCCTACGGGTCCCGGCCTGACTTCACCGGCCCACGGTGCTCGACGTGCCGCCCGTCACAGCGCCCATGCCGATGCAATCCGAGACCCTTCGGCATGGCACCCTAGACCTGCGTATGAGGCAGACACGGACACGGGTTCGACGAGGAGCGGTCACAGTGCAGCGCTGGCGTGGCTTGGAGGAGATCCCCCAGGACTGGGGGCGCAGCGTCGTCACCATCGGGTCCTATGACGGAGTCCACCGCGGACACCAGCTGATCATCCGGCATGCCGTGGAACGTGCCCGCAAGCTGGGCGTCCTCTCGGTGGTCGTCACCTTCGACCCGCACCCCAGCGAGGTTGTGCGCCCCGGCAGCCACCCGCCGCTGCTCGCCCCGCACCACCGCCGCGCCGAGCTGATGGCGGAGCTGGGCGTCGACGCGGTCCTCATCCTGCCCTTCACCACCGAGTTCTCCCGGCTCTCGCCCGCGGACTTCGTGGTCAAGGTCCTGGTCGACAAGCTGCACGCCAAGGCTGTGGTCGAGGGCCCGAACTTCCGCTTCGGCCACAAGGCCGCCGGAAATGTGGAGTTCCTGGCCGAGCAGGGCAAGACCTACGACTTCGACGTCGAGGTGGTGGACCTCTACGTGACCGGAGAGGCAGGCGGCGGCGAGCCCTTCTCCTCCACGCTGACCCGGCGGCTGATCGCCGACGGCGACGTCGAGGGGGCGCGAGAGATCCTCGGGCGTCCGCACCGGGTCGAGGGCGTGGTGGTCCGCGGCGCCCAGCGCGGCCGTGAGCTCGGCTTCCCGACCGCCAATGTGGAGACGCTTCCGCACACCGCGATCCCGGCCGACGGCGTCTACGCCGGCCGGCTGCACGTCCAGGGCGAGGTGATGCCGGCGGCGATCTCCGTCGGCACGAACCCGCAGTTCGACGGCACCGAGCGGACCGTCGAGGCCTACGCCATCGACCGGGTGGGCCTCGATCTGTACGGACTGCACGTCGCCGTCGACTTCCTGGCGTTCGTCCGCGGCCAGGCCAGGTTCGAGTCGCTGGACGCGCTGCTGGAGCAGATGGCGGAGGACGTGAAGCGCTGCCGGGACCTGATCGCGGCGGACGACGCGGACTGAGCCGGGAACGGCCCGGGCACGGCCGTCCTTCATGGGAAAGAGCTCGTACGACGACGGGGCGGCCCGCGCCTGATGGCGCGGGCCGCCCCGTTCTCGTCCCCGTCGTGTCCCCCGTGCCGGAGACCGCCCGGCTATTGCTCGGGCGGCGGAGGCGGCGCCTGCCCCGGCTGCGCGGGATAGGGCTGATGCGCCGGCGGGTAGGGCTGCTGGGCCGGGGGACGGGGCTGGTCCGGCTGCGGCGGTGCGGCCTCACCGGTGTGCGGCCCGCCGGGCTGCTGCGGCAGCCCGGGCTGGGCGCCGGGCTGAGGGTAGGGAAGCTGTGCGTATCCCTGGGGAGCCTGTGGCGGCGGCGGGACCTGGCCGGGCACGGACTGCCCGTGGACCGGTGGGTGAGGGATGTGCGGCCCGGGCATGGGCTGTCCCGGGACCTGCTGACCTGGAACGTGCTGAGCCGGGATCTGGCCCGGCACGCCCTGGCCCGGGTACTGGCCCGGAAGCGGCTGGCCCGGCATCGGCGGCGCGGCGACCGGGGGCGGATTGCCGTCCGACGTCCACAGACCGTGCGACTGCTGGTGCCGTGCGATGTCCTCGGCGACCATCGCGGCCAGCGTGAAGTACGCCTCCCGCACCTTCGGCCGCATCATGTCGAGGTCGACCTCGGCACCCGCTGCCAGGTGCTCGTCGAACGGCACCACGACGACGCCACGGCACCGCGTCTCGAAGTGCGCGACGATGTCCTCAACCTTGATCATCTTGCCGGTCTCGCGGACCCCGGAGATGACGGTGAGGGACCGCGCGACCAGGTCCGCGTACCCGTGGGCCGACAGCCAGTCCAGCGTGGTGCTCGCGCTGCTCGCGCCGTCGACCGAAGGCGTCGAGATGATGATGAGCTGGTCGGCGAGGTCGAGGACCCCGCGCATCGCGCTGTACAGCAGTCCCGTTCCGGAGTCCGTGAGGATGATCGGGTACTGCTTGCCGAGCACGTCGATCGCGCGCCGGTAGTCCTCGTCGTTGAAGGTCGTGGAGACGGCCGGGTCGACGTCGTTGGCGATGATCTCCAGACCGGAGCGGGCCTGCGAGGTGAACCGGCGGATGTCCATGTACGAGTTGAGGTACGGGATCGCCTGGACCAGGTCGCGGATGGTGGCGCCGGTCTCGCGGCGCACCCGGCGGCCGAGGGTCCCCGCGTCCGGGTTGGCGTCGATCGCCAAGATCTTGTCCTGCCGTTCGGTGGCGAGCGTGGAGCCCAGCGCCGTGGTCGTGGTGGTCTTGCCGACACCGCCCTTGAGGCTGATGACGGCGATCCGGTAGCACGACAGGACCGGCGTGCGGATCAGGTCGAGCTTGCGCTGCCGCTCGGCCTCCTCCTTCTTGCCGCCGAGCTTGAACCGGCCACCGCCGCCCGCCGGACGGCTGCTCTTCGCCTTCTGCCTCTTGTTGTTGAGCAGCCGGTCGGAGGACAGCTCCACCGCGGCGGTGTAACCCAGCGGTGCCGCCCCGGGGTTGGTCGGCTGCCGCTGGTCGTGCTGAACGGGCTGCGGCCAGGCGGCACCGGCGCGCGGGTCCGCCGGGGGCTGCGGCTGAGCGGGCGGCTGCGGGAAGCCGTAACCGCCCGACTGCGCCGGTACGTTGGGGGCGGCCTGCGGGGGGAAGCCATAACCGGGCTGCGGGGCGGCCGGGTTCGGCGTGGGCACTCTCGGGTGCGGGGGTGCGGACGGAGGCTGCGCCTGCGGAGCCTGGGCGTTGGGCGCCTGCACATGCGGAGTCGGCGCCTGGGCGTTCGACTGGGGGAAGCCGTAGCCGCTCTGCGGCGGCATGGGGACGCCCGGCTGCGGGGAGCCGTAGCCGGCCTGCGGGTGCGGGGCGTTCGCGGCGGGCGTCGGGGGCGTGGGGACGCCGGGCTGGGGGAAGCCGTAGCCGGTGGGCTGACCGGGGGCGGGTGCGCTCGGCCCGGGCTGCTGCCAGGCGGCGGGCGCGGGATGCGGTGCCTGCGGCTGGAGCGGCTGCTGCTGCGTCGGCACGGTCGGCTGTGCGGGGACCTGCCCCTGCGCGGCGGGGGAGGGTGGTGCCGCATGGGGCGCCACGGGCCACTGCGCCGCCGGACCGGGCGCGGCCGGCTGGTAGGCGGGCGGCAAGGGCGGAACCGTGCTCTGCGGTACCGGTGGCGGTGTCCAGCCCTGCGGCGGCTGTACGGTCCCGGAGGCGTCCGGGGAGTCCGGCCGGGTGCCCTGTGCCGCTGTGCTCTCGCCGTGGGTGCCCTGGCCCGCGGCGTCCGCCGAGTCGGTGTCGCCGTCGGTCGACGTGGCGTCGGGGACCGGAGCCGGGGACTGCGCTGCCGAGTCCGTCTCCTGCGCCGAGCCCGTCTCCGGCGCTTCGGGGGAGGCGGTGTCGCCGGACGGCTCAGCCGCGCCCTCGCCCGGCGTTTCATGAGCGGAGCCGGAGTCGCCCGCGTCCTGAGCGGCGGAGGTCTGCTCGCTCTCGGCACCGGTGGCGTCGGGGCGGCCGGCCTCGGCGTCGCCGGGCGACGCCTGGACGGCAGCCTCCGCCGAGGGCGCGGTCAGTTCGAAGTCTCCCGCGTGCCGGGCGCCTTCGCCGCCGTCCGTACCCGCCCCCATGTCCCCGGCCGCCTTGCCGGCGGTGGCCGGCTGCTCGAACTCGCGTTTCAGCGCGTCCGGGGAGAACCGCATCGTGGCGCCGCTCTGCGGATCTCCGCCCGAGGGCTCGGCCGCGGCCGCATCGGCCGGTGGCGTCCACACGGGAAAACCCTCGTCGGATCCCGTGTCCGGCATGTCGGCCGGGATGTTTGCCGGTGCCGTCGACGCGGGCTGCCCGGACGTGCCCCCCTCCGGGGAAGGAGCCGGAGGCGCGAGCGGAACGGGAGCGGCAGGAGCCGGAGGCTCGGCGGCCGCCGAAGTGTCCGCCGACCCGCCTGAAGCGTTCTGCGTGTACCAGGCGGGTGGCGCGTAGTCGATGGTGAACTCGCCCGTCATCTCGATGGCGGACTCGGCGTCGGACTGGTCATCGTCGGGTGAAGCCCAGCCCCCGCGGATCCCGTTCCGATCGCTGTTCACAGTTCCTCCTGGTGTGGTCGAGCACCCTCATGCCGTGCTGGGGCGACCGCTCTCGTGGTACGAAGTCGTCCGACGCCGTCCGATTCCGCCAGGCATGTCCCCCGGGCGCCGTCGGCCCGCCACAGGTTCAGGTGTGGCGCCCACTCCCAGCCTAATCATCACGAGCGCCCTCGGGGCAGGCCCGACCATGGCCCCGTGTCCGGTCAAGGCGCCGCCCGCTGGCCGAAGGTGACGCGCGAACAGGTGAAGACCCCTCACAAAGCGAACACCGATGGCGTGCAAACCGGACGAAAGCGAGGTGCGAACCGGTCGCAACCACCCTATGGCGGGCTGCCGTTGTCCCCGGCCGACCGAAGTCGGCCGTCACTCAATCCATCCGCCGTGGTGTACCCAACAATCCGATCTCGGCGTCCGTCGGCCGGGTGACCACATACTGCCGGTCGCGGTCCCCGCACCACAGGGTCACCCCGTCGTGCAGGGCGGGCAGCGTCTCGACGTCGGCCCGGGGGAGTGCCATCGTGCGCTCGAGCTCCGCCGCCTCGTCCGGGGACACCCGCTGGATCCCCACGAGCCGCGCCTGCCGAATGAGTCGCGGCGCGACCGGGCTGTAGTACGGCAACAGCGTCAGGATCGCCTGCCACGGCCCGGAGACGACGCGTCCGCGCGGCGGCCGCATGCCGCAGTCCCGTACCACCAGCACCGGCTGGCCCGCCGACGCACCCTGAGGAGGCACGCGTCCGACGTCGTACACGGACATGCCGTTCTGCCCGCCGCCCATGGCGTGCACCATCTGCATCCAGTGCTGGGCCCGTCCGGTCTCCACGGCGACACGCGCGCCGGTCGCGGCCGCACGCAGTGCGAGCACCTGGGCGGTCCACAGACCGCCGATCAGGACGATGTCGTACGGGGTGGGCCGGTTGAGTCCCAGTACGGCGGACTGGCCCTCGCCGTCCACGCCGATGACGACCCCGTCGTCCCCGATGGGCAGGGTGAGCGAGTCCACCTGGTCGACCGTCAGCGCATGCCGTCCGTGACGGGGACCGATCAGACCGAACCCGGCGCGCAGGCGTCCACGCAGCCCCTCGCCGGCCGAGGACGCGCCACCGGGTGTGCCCGGAGCGCCGTACGCCCCCGCCGCGTGCGTCGTGCCGATGACCGTCAACGTGCACCCCCGAGAGGCAGAGTGGCGAGCATGCCGGGCAGCTGTTCCCGGTCGAGCCGGGCGAGCCCCACGCCCGCCCGCCGTGCGGCGTGCTCCACCGCGCGCCGCGCGGCGACGAGTTCGTCGTCACCGCGTCCCGTCACCCGCAGATGACCGACGAGCGACACCTCCTGCCGCTCCCTGCGGCCCAGGGTGAGACTGAAGGTGGTGGCAAGCGTGGGAACCGTCGTCAGCATTGCGATCAGCCGGTCCAACGACAGCCCCGAGCCGCCGAATTGCGGCCAGCGCCGTATCCAGTACGTCGTGTGGCGGCGGTTGTCGCAGCGCCAGCTCCGGCCGGACTCCTCGGTCCGCCGAGGCGGCACATCGGCCCGTGCCGCCTCGGCCGTGACCAGCGGGTTGGCGCAGACGGAGGTGGCCACGGCGGCGGTCAGCTCCTCCTCGTTCAGCACGGTGACCCGGAAACCCGCTCCCGTCAGCCGGCTTGCCAGATGGTCGGCGACACGCACGACGCACTTCTGCGCGCCCAGGAGCCCGCCCCCGCGCGCGGCGACGGCCCCGGAACACAACTCGGGGTCGAGTTTGAGCGCGATCCAGGTGATCCGCACGGCCGGAGCACCCGTCTCGGCCTGCAGCGGCGCGTAGTTGCTGACGGCGACGGACTGCTGGGGCAGATGGATCGCGGGGGAGGGCTGGGTGTGCAGCACGACCTGCGCGGACTCCAGCACGATCCCGTCCACCTCGAGGGCGTCGCGCACCAGCCGCAACGGCAGCGGCTGCCGAGTCCGCTCGGCCCGCAGCGCCGTGGCGTCGGCCTCGACATGCAGCACGGCGGTCACGAAGGTCCCGTCCCCCACGATCCCGACGGGCCGCCGGTCCCGCCCGCCGTACGCGTAGGTCCGCAGCCCCGGCTCGCACTCCACGGCGGGCGCCAGGCCTGGCTCGGTTCCGGGCGGTACCGGTGTGCTCGCGGCCCGCCGTTTGCGAGTCCGCAGCGCCAGCAGGGTGCCGAGCCAATCCGGCAGGGAGCGTCCCCGGCGTCGCACGACGGCGAGCACCACGAGCACCGCGGAGATCACGATGGCGGCGATGAGCACGACCGTGCCCACGAGCCATCCGCACACCACGAGCGCGCCCGCGATCTCCAGCAACACCAGCCGCTGCACCGTGAACGAACCGCCGTGCCCCGAACGGGACTCCGGATGCGCTGTGAAAGCGCCCTGATGAGGCGTGGGGGCATGCGGGGCGCCGGACTGGGAGGAAGGGCCGCGGGCACCCGACCGGCCCGCATCGCCCGATCGTCCCTCCGATTGCGATCGCGACCGGGCCCGCGTTGCGGAAGCCATCACTCCAAAACCCCCGAACTCTCCCGAAAGCCCTTGTGCTTCGGTCCCTGCAAGCCCTGAGCACCTTACCCATGCCACAAGCACCCCTAGGCAACAGGCATAGTAGGGGCAGGATCTGACAGTTGAACCGCAAGAGGCAACCGAGGGTGGGGGACGGATCCTCACAGGTCCCCCCATGGCTCCGCAACGGGGAGAGAGCGGACACAGATGGCATCACGGCGGGACGAACTCAACGCCTACACCTTCGCGAAGCGCCGCACACTCGCGGCGTTTCTGCAGCCTGCCCCCTCCGGCTCGGAGGAAGGTGCCCCCAAGCCGCTGAGCGCACTGGTACCCGGCCTTGTCGTCGGCGTCGTGATCCTCGCGGTGTTCGGCGCGATCGGCATGTTCAGCCCGACGGCGCCCAAGGGCTGGGACGCACCGGAAGAACACGTCATCGTCGCAAGCGAGTCCACCACTCGGTACGTCGTCCTGAAGACGGGCAAGCAGAAGCAGCTGCACCCGGTTCTCAACATGGCGTCCGCCAAGCTCCTCCTGGACCCCACCAAGAACAGCGTCATCACCGTCGACGAGAAGGTCCTGGACAGCGGCAAGCCCCCGCATGGCGCCACCATCGGCATCCCTTACGCCCCCGACCGCCTGCCCTCCTCGGACGAGGCCTCGGCTCCCAAGCGCTGGGCGGTCTGTGAACGCCCCGGCGACGGCGGCCGGGCCATCCAGAAGGCGGCGTTCGTCCTCGGGAAGAAGGAATGGCCCAAGACGGAGGGACACGACAAGCTCACGCGTGGCGACCTGGTGTATGTCGTCGGCCCGGACGGCAGGACGCAGTACGTCGTCGACGCGCGGGGCACGGCTTACGAGATCGCCGAGCCGACGGACAAGGAACTGCTCAAAGCCCTCGACACCCAGGGCCGCGCCCCGCAGCGCGTCTCTCAGGAGTGGCTCGACACCTTCCACAAGGGTGACCCGATCTCCATCCCGACGATCGAGGGAACGCCCGGCGAGAAGGCCAACGCCTCCGGCCTGTTGCGGCAGTACGACAAGGTCGGTGAGGTCATCAAGGCATACGACGGCCGGACGATGCAGTACTACGTGGTGCTGCAGGGCAAGGTGGCCCGCATCTCCGAGTTCACGGCCACGCTCCTGCTCAACAGCGGGAACCTCGTCGGCGTGGGACAGGCCGGTGAGGCGCAACAGGTAAGCCCCGGGGCGGTGATCGACAGTACGGCGTTCGAGGGTGGCAAGAACTGGCCGACGTACAAACCGAAGACGGTGAACGACGGTTCCAGCGCCACCAGCGGCCGCAACACCGTCTGCAACGTCCTGCGCTCGGTTGGCGCCGAGGGCAGGACCACTCTGTCGACCTGGGTGGGCACGGACTTCCCCGCACAGTTGCCCACGGGCTCCTCCAGCGCGTACGTCACCCCCGGCTCCGGTCAGCTCTACCGCCAGTTCAAGGGCACGGAGACCAAGGCGGGCGGCGTGTTCCTCGTCACCGACACAGGCCTGCGCTATGCCCTGCAGTCCAACAGCGACAGCGCCACCGACGACCAGGGCATCGGCACCTCCGCCGAACAGCGCAAGGAGGAGCTGAACGAGGCGAAGATCGCGCAGACCCGCCTCGGCTACGCAAAGGTGATACCCGCGCCCGTTCCCGCGGAGTGGGCGACGTTCCTGCCGACGGGTCCGCGCCTGTCGGAGGCGGCGGCGCGACAGCCGCAGGGTTCGTAGAGGCGGGGCGGAGGAGTACGCAGTCATGCTGAAGGCAAGGACGTCGGGAACTGCGGCGCGAGTGGCGGTTCTGGCCGCCGGAGTGGTCCTCACCGCGACGACCACGGTGATCGCCCTCCCCGCTTCCCCGGCCCGGGCGGACGACGGTCAGTGCACATTCCCGTCGAAGAACTACGTGGGCCGGCCGTGGGCGCTGCAGCGTGTCAACCTGGACGAGCTGTGGGCGCAGTCGACGGGCAAGGGCGTCCAGGTGGCCGTGATCGACACCGGAGTGGACGTCAGGAACCCGCAGCTGACCAAGGCTGTGGATGCGTCGAAGGGCAAGAACGTGCTGCCCGCCGTGAACTCAAAGGGCGAGAAGATAGACCGTGGCAACGACTCAGGCACCACGGACACGGTCGGCCACGGCACGCGTGTGGCGGGCATCATTGCGGCCCGCCCGGTGAAGGGATCGGGGTTCGTGGGCCTGGCCCCGGACGCGACGATCATCCCGATCAAGCAGAACGACGCCGAAGGTGACGGCACAGCGCTCACGCTGGCCTCGTCGATCCGCTACGCGGTCCAGGCCGGGGCGGACGTCATCAACATATCGCAGGACACGACCAACGCGGTCGAGCCGGACCCGCGCCTGAAAGAAGCCGTCGACTACGCCTTGAGCCAGAGCGTCGTGGTCGTGGCCTCGGCCGGCAACGACGGCCTGGGTGGCAACGTGAAGGTGACGTATCCGGCGTCGTACCAGGGCGTGCTGGCGGTGGCGGCGTCCGACCGCAACAACGAACGGGCCGCCTTTTCACAGTCGGGCGAATTCGTGGGTGTCGCGGCCCCTGGCGTCGATATGATCTCCACGGTCCCGGGAGACGGACATTGCTCGGACAACGGCACGAGCTTCTCGGCGCCGTATGCGGCGGGCGTCGCGGCCCTGTTGAAGGCCAAGTACCCCAAGTGGTCGGCCGAGGAGGTCGTCGCCCAGATCGAACAGACCGCGGAACGCTCAATTTCGGGTCATGACCGGCTGGTGGGGTGGGGCGTCGTGGACCCGGTGAAGGCGTTGACGGATGTGGATCCGGAGCACCCCGTCGAGTCGCCGCAACTCGAGAACGGCGTGGTCAAGGGCGAGGCCCCGTCCGTCACGCCACTGCACTTCGGTGAGACGGCGGACGAACGGAACACCCGTCTGGCGACGTATGTGACGGTGGGAGCTCTGGTCCTGGTGGGGGCGTTGAGCGGTACGGCCGTGGCGGTCCGGGACGGGCGGCGAAGGCGTAGTTGACGGCGGGCCGACCACCCTTCAGCAGGCGGACGCGCCCGCGCCCTGCCGACTCGCGTTCGCTCACGTCGGCTCGCGCTGTACGCGGCCTGTGAGGGTCAGTCGCTGGACGGCCTTCCCTGCTCAGGAGAGTCTGGACCTCGTGGTCTTTTCGCACCGGTTGCATCCGGATCCGGACGGCGTGCCGAACACCCTGTGAGCCCCATTGCCCAGCGGCACAGTGGTCAGTTCACAGCCGGGGAGGCCTTGTCGTCGGCCTTGAAATCGAAGTTGATCTGGTCGCCATCGACAGACGTCACCTTGACCGATACGCCCAAGGTGCTGCCGTCGTCCGCTGTGAGCTTGCACCGGGTACTGTTGCCGACCTCACCGACCAGCTCCTCCGGACAGGCGATGTGTGGCTTCGGCTGACCCGTCGTGGCAGCGAGCTTTTCGGCGAGTGTGTCGGCCAACTTGCCGGCCGACAGTTTCGGCGTGGACTTCCCGGCGTGGACCGAGGCCGAGCAGCCGACGAGCAGCACGCCGGCCACTACGGCCGAAAAGAGCGAAGTTGCTGCGGAAAACCGAGCTTTGGACATGCTGGACTCTCCAGTTTGACTGATCATGACAAGAAGATGCAGGAAGCATACTTGGCGGTGGTGCGCCCTAGGTGGGGGAGAAAGTCAACTCCACACCGACGCCGGAGTGTGCTCGAGGACGTCGCAAAGGTAGTTGAGCTTCGGCAGTACGTCCCCGGGGCGGAGACGGCCTTCGAACCAGGTGATGAGCTCGCCCTTGTCGAAGCGGAGGGGGGTGCCGGCGGCCCGGGGGTCGGTGCTGAGGAAGTCCTCCAGCCTGGCGTCGGCGAAGTTCCCCTCGAGGTCGCCCGGTTCACGGATCACGGTACGGGTGACGGTGGACGGGGTGGCGACCGAGAAGACCGAGTAATACGTCGTCTTCGTACGAAAGCGCGTCGGCCCCGCCGACTTGACGGTTCTCTCGTCGCGGTACTCGAAGCATCGGATGCTGCGACCCCGGTGGCGGCCCTCGGCGCGATCCCAGGCGCTCAGTCCCGACGACACAGTCGGGAAGGGGGCGACGCCTTCGTAACGGTCGGCGCCACCCATGTCCTGCGCCTTGTACGTCCAACCTTGTCGATGTGCGAGGGTGACCAGATCGGACACCTCTTCCGCACTGCGTTGGTCCTCCCGGGTGTCGGACCAGCTCGCCCAGACGATGCCGCCGAAGGCGCCGCCGAAGAGAACGAATACTCCGGCGCCGGCCAAGAGGAAGTAGCGACGAGGAATTTCCCGGTCGTTGACGATCACCACGTTGCGCCGCTTCGAGGGCCGGGGCAGGTCGTCGATGTCCATGGTTGCGTTCGCCTTCTCAAACGAGTGAAGCCCCGATGCTACACTTCGCGCGCCGATGACCGAAGGCGCGCCAACGGGCAGTGATTCGGCGGGAGTTGATGAAGGGGGAGTCAACCGTGGCTGATCCAGACCTGGGCGTGGACTCGCACGCTCTGAAGAAGGGCGCCAAGGACATCGTCGAAGCTCTCCGCCCGACCGAGGGGTTCAGTCTCGAGGAGTCGGCCGGACGGAGTGCATCGTTCGGAGACTCGTCGGCGGCCTCGTCGTTCGTGGAGTTCTGCGCCACGTGGCAGGCGGGCGCGCAGATCCTCAGCAAGCGCACGGCAGGACATGCGACGGGACTCGTCTCGGCCTCGGGCACCTTCACGGAGACGGACGGACATGTCCGTGACGCGGCGAACTCCGTCAAGACGAACCAGGGCCACTAAGGCAAGGAACGGGGGAAGCGGTGGCAGGGGCACTCGGGGCGACCAAGGATCCCAAAGAGCTCATTCCCGGTGATGTGCAGGCGCTGACCGAGCTCGCCGACACCATGAAGCATTGGTCGAGCAAGTTCGACAAGGTCGGGTCGCATCTCCGGGACGTGAAGGTGCCCGGCTGGAACGGCCAGGCCAGTGACGCGTTTTGGAAGAGCCTCTCCGGCGAGAAGGGCAACTGGTACATCGCCTCGGACCACATGGCAGGGGCGTCGACCGCCATCACGTCGTACATCAGCGTGCTCGGTTGGGCGCAGCGGCAGGCGGCCGACGCGATAGGCAAGTGGGATGCCGGGGACCATGCGGGAGCGCAGGAGGTGCTCACCACCGCGCGCACCCAAGTGGAGCACGAGGCCGGGGCGTTGTCGACTCAGCTCCAAAAGCTCTCCGGTGGTGGCTCCGACAGCCCGAACTGGCTGACCCAGGCGCGACAGCTCGCCAAGGACCTCGGGCTCGGTCAGAGCAGTGGCAGCCCCGGCCAGGAACTGTGGCAGTACGGGAACAACCCTGCCGACCAGCACACGAGGAAATGGGGTCACCAGGACCCCGACGCCACCGGTGAAGACCCCAACGCTCCGAAGAAGCCCAGCTGGTCGGTGAAGATCGCCGAGGTCAGCGGCGGTGCCAATGTCTGGTCCGCGGACGCCAAGGGTGAGACGACGGTGGGCGGCGTCAAGCTGACCGGAAGCGCTGGTGTCTCACTGCTCGGCGTGGACGGCAGCGCGGCCGCCGGAATCACGGACGGCAACCTGGAGCTGAAGGCGACGGGTAGCGCCTATCTCGCGAAGGCCCAGGCCTCGGGCGGTGCCGAGTACGGGATCCTCGGCGTCCAGGCTCAGGGCAGCGCCTTGGTGGGCGCCAACGCCGAGGCGAAGGCCACGGTCGGCAAGAGCGGGCTGCACGCGGGTGCAGAGGCGTTCGCCGGCGCAAAAGCCGAAGGGTCGGCCTCCGCGGACGTGGGCGGCGTCGGCGCCGGTGTGACCGGGGAGGCGTGGGCTGGGGCCGGCGCCTCGGCCAGCGTCGACGTGGGCAAAGGCGAGGACGGGAAGTACCACGTCGGCGGAGAAGTGGGCGTCGGCCTGGGGCTCGGCGGCAAGGTGGGCTTTCAGGTCACCGTCGACCCGGGCGAGGTCGTCGACACGGTGGGAGATGCGGCGGACGCGGTCGGCGATGCGGCGGACTCGGCCTGGGACCACTCGCTCGGCAAGTTGTTCTAGGCTGAACCGAGGCTGATCAAGGAAGTGGGTTCACGATGGCGACCACGTTGCCGGTCAAGATCTCGTTCTCGTTGCCGGACGGCTGGCAGTCGGCGCCACCGGACGAGGTGGGGGCCCCCGGAGTAGCGTTCGTCGCCCTCCATCCTGCCTCCATCATGGACGGGTTCACGGCGAATATCACCATTGCCGGACGGATGCGCAACGACGGGGCCACCATGCGGGAGATCGCCGGCGAGTCGGTGGAGCGACTCGGGCAGGCGGGGACAGTGCAGGTCACCAAACAGGAAGAGGTCGGCACACCCGAACTTCCGGGTCTGACCGATTCGCCGGGCGTCGTGCAGAACCTGCGTCTGTCCACCACTCTGCACGGCGAACCGCTTGAGCTGGTGCAGAGTCAGGTCTACCTCGGCCTGGAGGACGTCGACCGGCGATCCCAGCGCGCCGTGGTCGAGCTCGTGCTGACGGCGAAGCCGGAGCAGCTGCCAGAGGTACTGGATGATTTCAAGGAGTTCGTCCGCTCGGTGCGGGCGGACGAGGGCTCCTGACGTCGAGGCCGAGGGTCTCAGACCGTCGACCAGACCTGCGGCGGGATCCGGTCCAGTACATCGCACAGATAGTTGAGCCGCTCGTCGAGGTCCTGCGCACTCAAACGGCCCCGACGCCAGGTGAGCAACTCGTCGTTGTGCAGCCGAATCGGGGCGTCCTTCGTGGCCCGCGGGTCCGTGGACAGGAAGGGCGCCACCCCGCCGGTCAAGGCACTGCGGGCGAACGGCTCGTCGTCGGTGATCACTCGGAACGCCTCGTCGAACTCCGGGACCCCGAGCTGCACCACGCGCCCTCGCGACGCCATCCCGTCCAGCGCCTGCGGACGTCGCACCACCAACTCCGGCCCGGCCCCTGGAGCGGTGACCGCGAACACCGTCCAGAACACAGGTCGATTGGAGCCCGGGCCCATGTTGACGTCCAACGTGCCGGTCGTGTACTCGAAGCAGCAGAAGCCGCGGTCCCGGAACTCGCCGGTGATGTAATGCAGTGCTCGCACGTTGCGCCCGCTGATGGGCAGCGGTGCCATGCCGCAGAGCCGGTCGACCACGCCGTAGGTGGCCCGCTCGTAGCTCCAGCCGCGCTCCTGCGCGAGTTGGATCGCTACGGCCCTCTCCCTCACCCCGCGGGTCTCGCTCTGTCGAGTCCGTACGAACATGGTGATGACGAGGGCGAAGATCCCGCCCACCACCAGGATCATGAGCACCGGCATCAGTACGTTCATGGCACGCGATTATGTCTGATGTTCAGTGCGGTGGGCAGCGTGGTCGGCAACTCCTCGGGATGAGGGAGAGACCGTTCGGGATGTTCGCGCTGCGATGGTGCAGGTCTCGTGAAGGTTGCGGGAATGGTCGTGGCACCCAGGCGGATTGGACCTGGCGGCTCACCGCGTGAAAGGGCCGGGCCCGGCAACTCCACGTGCCTCACGAGTGTCGTTGCAGAATCGCGACACAGCGGCTGTGGAAGTTCGATGAAGACCGCACGCAGTGCGCTGATGCTGGCCACGATGGGTGGACGCCTCGCCATGGTGGGCAACGTGCCTGACGCAAACTGGCAAATCGCGCAAAGCGATGCGCTGCCTTCGGCGGTCCGACTGAGGCAACACGCGGCGCGGTTGGCCCCGTTGCACTGGGTGACTACAGTGTTAATAGCGTTGTGAGGCGCGGCTCGCATTGCGATCGTACGGCGAGCGTGTGGTCGGTCCCGATCCGGTCGGGGCCGAGGGATGTACGGGGAAACGGGGGGAGCGTTGTGCTTCCGGCAGACATGGTGGGGGACGTGTCGGCGACCAGGGCGGCGAACCTGGAGGCCAGTAGTGAGGCCCTGGACAAGTTCGTGACTCGGGTGGACGCAGTTCTGCGCGCCCTTGAGTCGTCGGCCGGCAACCCGACGAAGGTCGGGGCTCAGACGATCAGGTCCGCGTCTCTGACTGCGGGAACAGAAAGCGTCTTCCCTGAAGCACACGGTCTGTACAAGCAGTACAACCGTGTCCACGCAGAGCTCACGTCCTTGTCCAAGAGCCTGCACCTTCAGATCGAGGCGATCGGTATCGCGGTTCAGGGAGCCCATCGTGGCTTCGACAACCTCGAAGAGGAGCAGCGTCGTCGGTTCTGGGCGATCCAGGCTCAGATAAGGGAAACCGAGGACGTGAAGAGCGACAAGCGGCACACCAACGGCTCGCAGACTGGTGCGGGGTACTGACGATGACCGATAAGCAGCACAGCGCGGACCTGGCCCGTGTCTCCTCGCAGAACTCCGTAACGGACTTCGTCCGAGGCGTAGAGGACGGTCCACAGGGAGGGTTCCTCGACGGCATCATTCGCTCCGCCGTTGAAGCTACCCCTTTCGGACAGGCCATCGCCGCTCGGACAGACTTCGACAAGCGCGACCTCCCTCTCAACGAGATGATCGACCTGGTCCGGCAGACGGATCCCGAGGATCTCGAATCCTCCGGCAAGGTCCTGTGGGATGCACGCGACGCCATCAAGGCGGCAGCGGATGAGCTCGACGGCCACATCGACAGGGTTCATTGGGTCGGAGAGTCGGGTGAGGCATTCCGCACTTGGGGCAGCAAGCTCGTCACCAACACGCACCACTTGAGTGAGTTCGCCGGAGCGGCGGGTGACCAGATCACCGCCGCCGCCGTGGGCCTTGCGTCCGTACGCGGTGCGATGCCGTCTCGTGACACCCATCCGAACAGGATGCGGCCCGACAGTTTCACCGCGGCTGAAAAGGCAGCGAACACAGAGGAGTACGCCGCTGCCGTAAAGGTGGAGAAGGACCGCCAAGAGGCGATCAACCAGATGAATCGGTTGGCGTCGTACTACGCGGTGTCCGAAGAGGCTCTGGCCTCCTTGCCCGCCAAGGACAAGACGCCGGAGTTCACCACCATGCCTGACGTGGGGGTGCCTCCGCCCCGCGACAGCGAAGGAACTCCGACGTCTTCTACGGGGTCGCACGCAAGTGGCGGAACGGCGTCTCCCGCGGGTCAGCACGCGATAGTGACAGGCGGCGTCGGCAGACACGTCTTGAGCGACGGTTCGGGGCCCACGAAGGACATCCCCAGCAAGATCGCGCACTCCGACGCGCCTGTCGGCACGAACATCGACAGCGTCGGCACGCTTCCTCCGCCCACGACCACGCCTGTCACCGGCCACACCCCGCCAATCGTTGGCACTTCTCCCACACAGGGCGGCCCGCCCACTGTGTTCGAAGGTGGATTCAGGGCCCCGACTCCCAATGGCTCGATGGGCCGGGGCTTGAGCGGAGCAGGTGGATTCCGTACCTCTGCGCCTGCGGAGGGCCGCGCGGGTACGCCAGGATTGACCAATCCGGGCTCCGGACGTTCCACAGGGCAAGGACCCGTGAACCAGATGGGGCGCCCTACGTCGACGGGTCCGTCTGCTGTCAAGGGGACCACTTCGGCACCCAAGGCGTCTCCGATGGCCCGAGGGGTCACCGGCGGCACGCCGCGGGTCGCCGGTACGGCGACACCACGAGCGAACGGCGGGCTGATCACCGGCGCCAGTCGGTCCAACGGAGTTGTCGGGGGACGGCCCGCGACCGGTGGCGCTTCGGCGAAGGGTGCCGCGAGGATTCCTCGTGGCACGGTCATCGGTGATGAGGGAGCGGCCAACCACCGGCCCGCGACTGCCCGGCCAGGGCAGCGTGGCGTCGTCGGTACGCCCGAGTCCACGGCGAGGTCCGGTTCGAGCGTGACCGGCTCCCGTGCCGGTACAGGAGCGTCCGAAGCCGTCACGGGCAGGCCGACCGCACGTAACTCCGTTGCGGGAGCCGAGCGCAACGGAATGACGCGTGGTGGTGCCGGCCTTCTGCGCGGCGGCGGTCGAAAGGGGAAGGCCGGGGATGAGGGGAACGCGCACGATGGGGTGGGCTCCGGCCGGCCGGCCGAAGACGAGGAGACGCACCTGCCCGATCATCCCCGGCGTGATGTGCCGCCAGCGATCAACTGAGTTCGAGCGAGGACACGGAACACGATGAAGTCAGGGAGCAGTCGGCGAGTCGAGCAGGCTACCTTTCACGGAGCGCCCTATGGCAGACGAGGGCGCGCTGTGGGCGTCGTCGTCGGCGTTCTGGCGGCCGCCACTGTGGGCTTCGCTCCGAGCGCTGCCGCATCCGACGTGCAGTCGAAGCAGTGGTATCTGGGGCCGATGCACGCCGAAGAGATGTGGAAGGTCAGCACGGGAAAGGGCGTGAAGGTCGCTGTCATCGACAGCGGAGTGAACGCGAACACCCCGTCACTCAAGGGGCAGGTCCTGGTCGACGAAGTTCCGAAATCGGTCGCATATGGGGCAACGAAGGATTACGAGGGCCATGGAACCACCATGGCCGAGTTGATCGCGGGTACGGGAGCAGGCGGCGGTCTGCAGGGTCTGGCGCCGGGGGCGAAGATCGTCCCGTATCGCGTCAAGTTCGAGGATCTGAAGGGCGGGGCGGAGGAGATGAAGAAGACGACCGACGCCACCGTCGCGATCAGGGCGGCAGCCGACACCGATGCAAAGGTCATCAGCATGTCCTTTGGTGGTCCGGGGCCCAGTTCCAAAGAAGAAGCAGCCATCGCGTACGCCGCCTCGAAGGGCAAACTGCTGATCGCCTCCGTCGGTAACGACGGGAAAAAAACGGGAGACACCATTACTTACCCGGCCGCGTCCCCCTACGTGGTCGGCGTGGCTTCGTCCGACGAGTCTGGCACGGTTTCAAAGTTCTCGTCGTCCGGGGGTTACGTGGACTTTGCGGCGCCGGGCCAGGACTTTCCCGGTTGGTGTGATGCGACCTTCCGCTCGTACTGCGCCAACATGAACGGTACGAGTTCGGCCGCCGCAATCGCCTCAGCCTCTGCCGCCCTGATCTGGTCCGCCCACCCGGACTGGACGGTGAACCAGGTCACCCGTGCTCTCATCGATACAGCCGGCCGTAGCTGGCCGAAAAACGAGCCGAGCAAGTACCTCGGTTACGGTGCCGTTCGACCCCGCCTGGTCCTGGCGGACCCCCACTACAATCCCGGCCCCGCAAATGCCGACCCGCTCGCCAAAGAAAACGGTGGGGATGTGTTGGCAAAGTCCGGGACCTCCTCCTCGTCTTCCACCTCGTCCGCGCCTTCCGCGTCTGCATCAAGCGCGTCACAAGCTCCGGAAAAGGGTTCTACCGGCGGGACTTCAGCGGCAGGATCAAGCGCGGAATCATCGAACGACGGCAACACCCTCTGGATCGCACTCGGCGCCGCCGCCGCGATCTTCGTGATCGGCGGCGGAGGTTTTGCCGTAATGCGAGCGC
The DNA here is from genome assembly GCF_036281785.1 of Streptomyces chiangmaiensis. NCBI lineage: Bacteria > Bacillati > Actinomycetota > Actinomycetes > Kitasatosporales > Streptomycetaceae > Streptomyces > Streptomyces chiangmaiensis. The sequence continues at coordinate 34,559 of NZ_JAYWVC010000068.1, forward strand.
GGCGTTCCAGGTGACCTCCTCAGCCGTCCACAGCCCTGTGCCCTGCGAAGAGAGCATGCAGTGCGTGCTCATCGCCGTACAGCACTGGGCGGCCGAGGGCAGAGAAAGCCGGACCGAAGAGACAGACAGAGAAAGGACCTGCTGACATGGCCGACAAGCAGAAACTCGAAGATGCCGCAGTAGTCCACCTGCAGAAGCAGATGTACGAGAAGTACGAGGGCATCCGGAAGCGCGTGCACGGGCTGCAGGGCGTGATCGACGGCCTGGAGGGCCAGTGGCAGGGTATCGGCCGCGCTGCGTTCGACAAGAAGCAGTATGAGATCAACCAGTCGCTGCAGAGCATCGGCAACATCCTCGGCGACGTGATCGAGGCGATGACCGCGACGCGCAACATCAAGGACAGCAAGGAAGACGAGGTGCGCGCGGCCGTCAACAAGATCGACGTCCGGGACGGCGCCCCCACGGTTCAGTCGTCTTCCCTGAGCTCCTACTGAGTGGAGCGGCACTCAGGACATCTGCCGGGCAGCTGGCGGATCCACCAGGCACACACCAGCGAGACGAGGTAAACAGGCATGGCCAATAACGCTGATGGGCTGTCAGTCACTTATGGCGGGCTCGACTTCGCGGCAACGACGATCGGTAACGAGGCGAGCCAGCTCGAGCAGGATCTGCAGGAGCTCAGGAAGATGGTGGTGAGCAGCCTGCAGTACTGGGAGGGTCAGGCCCAGGACACCTTCCACGAGAAGCTGCACCGTTGGGACAAGGAAGCGAACGACATCCACCAGGCGCTGACCGGCATCGGCCATGTCGTCGCCCAGTCCGGCGGTACGTACAGGGAAGGCGACCAGAAGGCGGCCGGCTACTTCCAGTAGGACGACCGGTGTAGAGGGAGCCAGGGTGGGCGTGCGCGGGAGGCGTCCACCCTGCTTCTTCGTTTCCGCGTCGCGGAACCGGTTATCGGCCCCGGAGTCCTGGGATGCAGGCCAAGTCGGACTCCGCCCGCTGGGCCGGTGTCAACGCGACGGTGACTCGGGAATTCATCACCAAGACGGTGAAAGAGATCTTCGATCTGCATACCGAGCCGAACAGCATCTACCGGGTACTCGGCGACGGGCATACGGAACTCGCCTCGCTCCAGAAACAGATCAAGAAGGCCGTGAACGAGGACGCAAGCAGTCTTGGCGTCCGAGTCGAGGACATCGGCGACGGCAGGGTCCGCTGCTACTTCGTCCATGTCCGAGGTGACACTGACGAGCGCACTCAGGAGCAGCTCGACGCCAAGCAGGAACTGGAAGGCCGGATCAACGGGATCCTGGACCACGCCGCGGAGATCGACGCATCGGTTGCCCGGGCACTCGGCAAGAGCCACGGCAACGATGGGTTCAACGCGGGCCACAGCAGGTACGAGTCCCTGAACGACGCCGAGGTCGAGCGCGCCCTCGAACTCGCCCGTAAGCGCTACAAGATGTCGGACGCGGAGCTACGTGAGCTCAATCGCCTGCTGCAGTTCAACTCGCGTGAGACGGAAGGCGAGTTCGCGACCGAGGTCTACCAGGGGCTCGGCGGGCCGGAGAAGACGCTGGAGTTCTACGCCGCGATGTCCATCGACGGCACCGGCGGCGACGCGACCCAGACACGGCTCGACGAAGTACGGGACCTACAACAGGTCATGGGGTACACAC
>NZ_JAYWVC010000680.1:0-749 GCF_036281785.1 Streptomyces chiangmaiensis
CCCCCGGTTACCGGACTTCCAGCTTCAGGTTGTGGAGTGCTGCGACTCCTGCGACGGCATGGTTGATGCCGTCGCCTTTGCGTCGGCACTGGCGAAGGACCTGGTGGTCTTTGAGGCGGGCGATGGTGTGTTCGGCGACAGCGCGGCGCCGGCGGAACCGGCGGTAGTTCCGGTCTTTGATGATGCGACCGTCTGGGCCACGTTGTGGTGTGCGGATGCGATCGCTGCCGCGATACCCGCCGTCGCCGGAGAGCCTGGGGTGGTCGGGCAGGGTCCTGCCGACGGTTTCCCGGAAGACGACGATGTCGTTGCGGTTTCCTGGCCACGCGTCACCGACCGCGACGACCCTGCGGTCGCGGGCCCGGCAGACGACCTGCACGTTGACGCTGCGCCGGTAGTTCTTCGACTTTGCGGTCTTCTTCTTGTCGTGGACAGGAAGCAGCGTGCCATCCACGACCCACAGTTCCCTGCGGTCGGTGGGCGGCGGACCGAGAAGCTCGGCGAGCGGTCCGGCGAGACGGTCGACGACTCGGTGGAGTGCGGAGTGGGAGATGCCGAACAGGGAGCCGAGTTGCTGCATGGTGAGGTTGGTCCGGTAGGCGAGGACGAGCAGCAGGACCCGGTCGGTGAACGACAGCGCCCAGGGCCGGCCGCGGCCCGTGTCGGGCGTTTTCTCCCACAGTTGCCTCACGAGCCGGTGCATCTGGGGTCCGGTCAGCCCGGTCCAGGCCCGCAGGTCGGTAGTGGTG
>NZ_JAYWVC010000681.1:0-747 GCF_036281785.1 Streptomyces chiangmaiensis
ACATCGGCCCTGGAGGGTGAAGAATCCCCTCCCTTCAGGCAGGGGAGCCTTCAAGACCCGCGAGGCCGTCATGGCCGCGCTGGTGGCGCGCACCCACCCCTCCTTCTCCGCCTCGGCAAGGCCCTTGGCCACCGCAGCGGCGATCGCCGCGACGCCGGGCGTCAGTGCCAGGGACGGATCGCGGGTGTCGCTGATGCGGTGCAGCGTCTCGCCCAGCATCGCCAACAGCTCATCCCAGCACGCCATTTCGCCCCTCGTCCACCGTGTCCCGGCTCCGCCCATCGTATGATGACGGTGTGTCACGTGACAGGAACGGCGGATCCCATCGTGACGAGGGGCAGATCGCCGACGGGCTGGCGTATGTGTGCGAGCACGTCGACCTGGTCCGCGCCGCGCTGGAACGCGGCCCGGCCGACGGCCCGGTCCGGCTCGACGTGCTGCTGGCCGCGCTGCGGGCAGGCGAGGACCCGTCCGCTCTTCTCGAGAACGTACACCGGGCGCTGCGGGCAGCCCAGGACGCCCTCGGCATCTTCGGTGCCACCCGCGGCGTCGGCTCGCTCTCCGCCGGAAGCGTCTCAGTGCTGACCCCACCCGGCGTCGCGGCCGACCGGCCCTACGAGCCGGTCCTCCTCTGCCCGCGCGCCGACCGCCCCTGCGCCCGATACGCCTGGCCCGAGCCGAACAGCGACGATCCCGTCTGCCAGGTGAGCGGTGCCCCGCTGCGCCGCACCACGCTCGCGCCGTGAC
>NZ_JAYWVC010000682.1:0-747 GCF_036281785.1 Streptomyces chiangmaiensis
CTTCCAGGTCGAGTTGGCCCTTGAGGGTGTCGTTGACCGACTCGATCAACTGCCGGACCTTCTTGAGCATCGGCTCCCCGTAGCGGGACTTCTCATCCTTGCGGGACGGCCGCAGCATCGTGATGCCGTACTCGCCCAGCAGCGTCTCGAAGTCCCGACCCGCGAACCCCTTGTCGCAGATCAGGAGGATGCCGTCGTGCTCGGCCGCCACGTCAGCGTCGACTTCGAGCATCGCGGCCAGGACCTCGCGCTCGCCGATCTTCGGGTCGGCCAGCGCCCACAGGATCGGCATCCCCGCCGGGGTGCACACCAGGTACAGCTTCAGCCCCCAGTAGAACCGCGAGTGGCTGGCGCAGTAGCCGTATCCCGCCCATCCGGCCAGGTCCGAGCGCTTCACCGTGGGCCTGGACATGCCGCAGGGCACCGGGGTGGAGTCCACGATCCAGCAGTCGTCGAGCCAGAAGTCGCTCGATTTGGCGAGCATCCGGATGACCCGTTTGACCAGCCCGAGCGCGGCCCGCAGCCGCTTGTTGTAGCCCGACTGCTGCGGCAGGTACGGAAACAGGCCCCTGAGGTGCCTGCGGGCATAGCGCAGCCAGTGAGCCTCGGAGGTGAAGCCGAGCATCGCCTGGGCGACCGCGACACAGACCAGTTCGGAGTCGGTCAACACGGGCGGTCTGCCCATCCATCGCGGTCCTCCCAGCTCGTCGTCGATCTTCACATACAGTGCGGTCAAGAGGGTGTTCA
>NZ_JAYWVC010000683.1:0-742 GCF_036281785.1 Streptomyces chiangmaiensis
CAGCGCCGGGATCGCGCGATGCCGGCAGGTGGCTGTGCAGCCGCGGATGCCAGCGGGGTGCCGCAACGCCTACAAGATCCTCGTAACCGTTCGTTCGAGGCGGAGCATCGTGGTAGCCGTTGTCGGCTGCGCGGAGCCGGCTGCCGGAGGGGCGAGATGGTGAGCACACACGTCGTACAGAACCTGGGCTGGCCGGGGCGACGCGATGCGGCGGGCATGCGCTGGTCGCCCTGGGCGTTGGTGCGATGGAGTCGCCGGTGCGCGGCGTACGGACTCTGCGGCCGCGCCTGCCAGCGCCTGGGCGACAAGGGTGAGGAGGAAGTGCTACGGCAGGCGAGCCGACCTCGGCAGTCGTATGACTCAAGTTCGGTCTCCCAGGTGGAACTTCCCTTGCGCCGCCACAGCCGTATCGTCAGCCGTCAACTCCCCCCTCGGACACACCCACTGACGATACGGTGACGAGGGCCTCGACCTTACGGTCGCGGTCCTCGTCGCGTGTTCGTAACTGATTGTGATGCCTAGGGCTTCGTAGAGGGGGCCTTTCTTGTCAGCGTCGACTGAGTGGATACGCTGTGCAATGTCTCCAAGACTCTCAGCCATCTCTCGGATCTGGTGCGCGTTGAGCGGGGATTCCTTCTTCCGGGTGACGGTGGGGAGCGCGTCGAGTTTCTTCCGCGCCGCCTCCTTGTCTCTCTGCGCCTCGTTGATCCACTGGGTGACGACGAGGGGGTCGGCTCCGGCT
>NZ_JAYWVC010000684.1:0-741 GCF_036281785.1 Streptomyces chiangmaiensis
ATGGCTGCTCGTGGGACCGATGGCGTGAGAGGCGGACGCATGAGGCTGCTGTCGGCGGGGCTCGTCGCCGCGACCGTGTTGACGACCGTGCTGTGTGTCTGGCTGGGCCTGAAGCTGTCCGACCAGCGCGCGGCGGAACAGCGCCGTCAGGACATCCTGGCGGCGGCCCGCCAGTCGGCGCTGAGCTTCACCTCGCTCGACTACCGGCACTACGACCGGGACAGCGGCAATGTGCTGAAGGGCGCCACCGGCGAGTTCAAGAAGGAGTTCGCCGCGCAGACCGCACAACTGACGAAGCTGGTTGCGCAGAACAAGTCGGTGTCCGAGGGGCAGGTCCTGGAAGCGGGCATCGTGCGGTCCGACGCGCGCTCGGCCCGGGTCCTGGTCGTGGCCGACAGCAAGGTGACCAACACCGCCGCGCCCGAGGGACAGGCGCGCACCTACCGGCTCCAGCTCGACCTCGCGCGCGTGGCCGGCCGCTGGCTGATCTCCGACGTCGCGTTCGTGGGCTGACCCACCCGTGAAGCCATCGATGAGGAGAGACACCGTGGCGAACCCGACCTCCCGCACCCGCGGCACCGGCTCACCGGCCCGCCGCACCATGACCGCGGCCGCCCGCGCGGCAGCCAAGCGCGCCGGGCGGCCCGCGCGCCCCGAGCGCGGTGCCCGCCAGGAAGAGCAGACTCTCTCCGGGCGCACCCTGCTCGTCGAGCCCCCGGCAAACGGCTGGGAGGACCCGCC
>NZ_JAYWVC010000685.1:0-733 GCF_036281785.1 Streptomyces chiangmaiensis
GAACCTGTGCGGAATCTACTGTCCGTCTTGATGTTGTCGGGCTGCGTCGATGCGGGCCTGCAGCTGCGCGTGGGTGCGGGCCTTGGGGCCGTCGACCGGGGCGATGCAGATGTCGTGGAGGGCGAGGAGTTCGGCGGCTTGGTCGGCGCACCTGTTCAGATAGGTGCGGTGGCAGCCGAGTATCTCGGTGATCAGGACGGTCGTGGCCACCCGGCGGGCCCGCAGAACCGCTGCCAGCACGCGGTGGTGGTACTCGAGTTGACCGATCCCACGAACGGATGGGCGCTGGCGGGGACGGCCGGTGCGCCGGGTGAGGGCACGGTCGGCAAGGCTCTGCCAGTCGTCAGCGACCTAGTCCACCAGGGAGTCCAGCTCCTGGCGGGGCATGCCGGTCAGGGCCGGATCCGACAGCCAGGCGGTGGTGGCGGGATCGATGCTGCGGGAAGGCGGCGGTGGCTGTGGCTCCGGGGCGGGGTGCAGGGTGTAGTTCCAGTCGCCGTGGAAGTCGTCGCGCGTCAGCGGAAGAGCGGCGACCTGCCAGTGCGCCGGATTCTGCCCGGTGGGGTAGATATGGGTGTCCAACTCGGCCCGCACCCGTAATCCGGTACGGGTGCGGGCCGCCGCGATCGCCCGGACGGCAACCTCGTGGCTGGTCAGCGGGATACCGCGCCAAGCGCAGGTGATCCGGGAGAACAGCCGGTGTTCGACCTTGTTCCATTTACTGGTGCCCGGC
>NZ_JAYWVC010000686.1:0-732 GCF_036281785.1 Streptomyces chiangmaiensis
CCTCGATCCGTCTGCGGTGATCCCTGCCGACTGAGGTGATCGGTTCATCCCGTTTGTCCCGGCGGGTGCCGGGTGGGATCTTCGCGTGTCGCTGCGGAGTGCGCCGGGGTTCCACGTCTCCCGGGGCTTACTGGTCGGCTCCTTCCTGGTCGTCGTCGGGGCAGGCTGCGCCGTTCAGGGGGCGGCGGGGAGGGCGCCGAGTCGGCGCCAGCTGATCGTGAAGGCGTCGGCCCAGGGCCAGGTGGTCTCGATCCGTAGCCACCGGCGCCGGGCATGCTTCGCGAGGCGGGCGGGCAGGTGGTAGAGCCGGAAGCGCATGGTGTCAGGTTCGGCGGTGGCCAGTTCGCCCGTGTCGTGGAGGGTCAGCAGCCGCAGCCAGGCGTCCAGGTCGGCGGCAAGGTTCGCGGTCAGCGTCCATGCCTCGTTGACCTGCCAGGACTTCGAGGGCAGGTTGCGCAGGCCCATCGCCTTGTTCGTGCGCACGTGGTCTTCCACGACCGCGTGGTGGCGGTGCAGGGCGTCCAGCCACTGGATCTGGTGCGAGCCGCGGACGCGGGTCATCTTGGAGATGTTCGTCGCGACGATTGAGTACTTCCAGCCGGTCTTCTTCTCGAACGTGGTCAGGTCGTGCATCTGCCGGCCGGACGGCCTGACCCGGCGAACGATCAGCCGCATCCCCTTGATCCAGCCGTCCCGGCGGTTCAGGCCGGTCAACTCCGCGACGAAGTAGCC
>NZ_JAYWVC010000687.1:0-731 GCF_036281785.1 Streptomyces chiangmaiensis
TGAGCCCTTCTCGGTAACGTCTCGTGACGGTTTGTGATCTTCGTTCAGGTGGTAGGGCCGTGTTCGAGCTGGAGCAGGACGAGGGCGGCTCGGGCGATCCGGGTGATGGCCGCGGGGTCGAGGCTGACCCTGCGCAGGGCCTTGAAGGTGACCTTCAGCAGGGCGTTGGCGCGCTCGGCGACACCGTGGATGCCGCGGATGACGGCGTTGAACGTCCGCTGTTCTTCGGTGAGTTCGCCTCCCTTGGGCTTCTTGATGGGATGGCGGAAGCTGTCGGCGGCGTTCTCGTAGCCGAGGTCGGTCAGGGTGGGGATGCCCAGGGTGGCGGCGAGCCGGTTCAGGGCGTCGATCAGGCCGTGGGCGCGGGCGCAGGTGGTGTCGTGCTCGCGGCCGGGGCGGACCGGGGAGACCCACAGCGGCCAGCCGTCCGGGGCAGCAATGACCTGCACGTTCCCTCCGTGATGCTTGTGTTTTCCGGACCACCAAAGGTCGGCTTTGTTGGGGCCGGCGGCGGCCACGCGGTCGGTGCGGATGACGGTGCCGTCGAGGTTGAGGTGGGTATACCCGGCGGCCGCCGCGCGCTCAAGAGCAGTGGACAGATCGGGCGCGTGGTCGGCCAGCACGGTCAGCCCCTCGTGCAGGTAGCGATACGCGGTCGGCACCGAAATGCCGTTGTCCCGGGCGAGTTGGGCCAGCCGGGTGTCGTCGACGAACCAGCGCAGCACGAGCAC
>NZ_JAYWVC010000688.1:0-730 GCF_036281785.1 Streptomyces chiangmaiensis
ATCGCCCGACCGGACTTGCCCAGCACGTCGGAGGCCACGCTCGACAGCTTCACGCCGGCGTCCTGCAGGATCTTGTCCAGACGCTGGGTCTCCCGGGTGCGCTCCTCGATCTGCGCCTTGCGGTAGCGGGTGAGGTTCCTCAGCTCACGGACCGGCTTCGGTGGCACGAACGAGGGACGGACCAGCCCGAACTCGATCAGCTGGCAGATCCACGAGGCATCGGCGACGTCGGTCTTGCGACCCGGGATGTTGCGCATGTGCCGGGCGTTGAGCAGCCAGACCTCCATGTCGTCCTCGAGCATGTAGTACACGCACTTCCAGTACACCCCGGTCGATTCGATCCCGACGCGGGTGACACCATGCCCGACCAGCCAGTCCCGCAGCACCAGCAGGCCGGGGGTGGTCGTGCCGAAGCTTCCTTGTTCGACGGCCCCTCCGGGGAGGTGCACCTCGGCGACGACCACGTCCTTGTGCACGTCCAAGCCCGCGGGCCGCTCCACGATCCGTTCCACCGAGCCTCCCCTCGCAGTAACCACCAAGACCGTCCGGGAGGGGCTCACATCACGGAGTCTGAAGATCGCGCTCGAAGCGGCAGTTCACGGCGCCCGAGACCCTCACGTCTCGCTTTGAGGCAGGCTCACCCGCGCTAAGACAAGCCGACGTCGACCGGACAGCACACCCAGTTTTCCCAAGATCATGCCGTCCCGAAAGGGCCCCAGACGCTTTGAGG
>NZ_JAYWVC010000689.1:0-728 GCF_036281785.1 Streptomyces chiangmaiensis
AGGCCCGCAACCCGCTGATGAGCCTGGACGACGTCCGTACCGCCGGCATCCGGTACCTAATCCGGGACAACGCCGGCTACTTCACCGAGGGCTTCGACGCAGTCTTCACCGCCGTCGAAGCCCGGGTGGTGCCCATCCTGCCGGGCGTGCCCCGGATGAACGCGATCGCCGAGCGCTGGGTGGGATCCTGCAGGCGCGAGGCCACCGACCGCATCCTGATCACCGGAGAGCGGCACCTGCGCCTCGTCGTCGACGAGTACGCCGACCACCACAACGAACATCGGCCTCACCGATCACTCGGACAGCGATGCCCCGACGGAGTTGGCGCACCCGAACCGCCCGCCGTCGATGCCTCATCGCGTGTCATCCGGCGCGACCGCCTTGGCGGCCTCATCCACAAGTACGCGCAGGTCGCATAGGGTGACGGGATTGTCGGCACGCACAAGGTTCAGACAGCCGCGAGCGCGGCCTCCGACGCTTTGCTGCGCGACAGGTGGTGGATGGGATCGGAGCCCGCAACTTTCCTGAACACTTCCGCCGCCGTGCTGGCTCTGGTCGGCGGAGACGCTGACGCCAGAGCGAGCGCGGAACAGAGGCTTGTCAGCGCAGGCCGCATCAGAGATGCGTTGAACGGCCTGAAAGGCAATCTTCCCCAGATATGCGGTCAGGGTCGCTCTGAGGCGCCTGGGTCGGGGCGCCGCAGCACGGCGAGGGGTAGCTCGCGCCGG
>NZ_JAYWVC010000069.1:0-36163 GCF_036281785.1 Streptomyces chiangmaiensis
GTCTCAGTTGCGGGAGCGCTCACCATGACGGCGCGGCACCCCCGTTGCGCCGAGAGTCAGAGCTTCCCGCCGATCTCGCACGCCCGGCACGGCGGCCGGCCGCAGGTGCACTGCATGAGCGCGTCGACGACGCCACGGTCGTGATAGAGGCACTCGTCCTTGCAGGTGTGGCGCGGGATGAACCCCGCCGGGATCTCACCGGGCCAGGGCTCGTGGCCGTCCCTGCAGCGTGCGAACCGCTCGGGGTCGGTGGAGTGCAGGTCGTGCATGCTCGACCGCGCCTCGTCCTCCAGTGCCCGCACTCGCTCCACCAGGCTCTTCAACTCGGCGGCCAGGCTGGAATACCGGTCCGCCCCGGTCCTCACATGCGCGGCCCGCAGTGCCATCGCCGCGTTGCCCAGAAACCTGCCGGCATCCTGAAGGTCGGTCACGTGATGCAACTGAATGCCGTTCACGCCTCGTACCCATACGGCGTCCATATTGCTCACTGATCCGCCCTCCCGGGGTTCGCCGCGTTTTTCTCGCAAGACAGGATGCGCGGCGCCGGCGCCTTCGCATAAGGAAAAATCGACCTGTTTAGGGAAACTAGGGGGCCGGGACGGAAACCGTCCAGTGAATTCGGCGTGAATCGCCTCACAGCAGGCCTGAACTCGCAATGAGTCGTGGCGTGCCGGAAGATCCATCACCCACCCGAGTGATGGATCTTCCGCTTGATCCGCTCCTCGCTCTTTCATGAATGCCGTTCGCCGGACCCGCCGACGGCCACGCGTCATCCGGTGACCGTGTCGGAGCGCGCTCCCGTCCCGGCCCTCGACGATCGGGTACTGGTGCAGTCGACGCCGAACAACCGGAGACGGCGCAGTACCGCAAGGCCGACGCGGCCCGAGCCGAGCGTCGACCTGGTTCGACCCGATCCCCGCGGTGATCGCGAGTCCGAGCCGGGACCGAGGCGATCCGCTCGGGGTCAGGCGGACGGGCCAGAAGGCCTCTCCGGATCCCGTCGGAGCGGTTCACCCGAGCAATCGCCTACCGATGGACGACGGCCATGGCAAGAATTCTTGCGGTGCCGGGAATCCGAACCGAACGGCGCCGATGATCTGGGGTTTCAGTCGCGCGGGAGTCGCCGCTGCAATGGCCGTGACCGACCCCGCGCCCTCCGCTTGACGCACGGATGGGCGAGTCGTCCACTTGAAAGGAGAGAGACACTGTGGCGTGTACCCATGAGAAAGCCGGGGTCACGCTCTCGGGTCGACCAGCGTCCACCGACACCCGGAGTGGTGATGGCCACCTACGAATATCTTTGCAGTCGTTGTGGCCCATTCGACGTGAAGTCGGCGATCGGAACCGCGCCCTCCGTTCACGACTGCCCCATGTGCGCAGGCACCGCACGACGTGTGTTCTCCTCGGCCGGCCTCGCGACGACTTCGCACGCGGTCGCTGCCCTCCATGAGCGGGAGGAGCAGTCCCGTGATGCCCCGGCAGTCGTGTCCGAAGTGCCGCCGGGCCGAGGGGCGCTCCGACGCCCGCACCCTGCACTGTCGCGGTTGCCGCGGCCCTGAGAGCGGGCTTCGGCAACTCCGTCCCGCGCGGACTGAGGAGGTGCGTCCCCGTGAGCAACGTGGGACTGCTCTTTGTCGGTGCGGTGCTGTTCATGAACGGGCTATTGCTGCTCGGGAGGGTCGACGCCAAGTCAGCCGCAGTGTTCAACCTTTTCGTGGGTGGATTGCAGGTACTGACACCGACCTACCTTATCTTCACGGCCGGCGATGACCAAATGAAGATTCTGGCAGCGTCCGGAATCTATCTGTTCGGATTCACCTACCTTTATGTCGGCATTGTGCTGCTCGCCGACATCGACAATATCTGCGTCGGTTACTACTCACTCTTCGTCGCGATCGTTGCTCTGGGGTATTCGTTCGTCAATTTCCACCTCTTCAAGGACTATCCGTTCGGAGCCATCTGGCTCTACTGGGCCTTCCTTTGGTTCCTGTTCTTCCTGCTGCTCGGCCTCAAGAAAACGGAGTTGTCCGACTATGTGGGCTGGGTGACGGCGATCGAGGGCTGGGTCACCGGGGTCATTCCCGCGGCGCTGCTGCTTTCCGGCTACTGGAAGCACACCACGGAGATCGCCATCGCCCTCGGGGCCTTCGGCCTCGTCGTGTTCGCGGCGCTCTGGCCGCTCACCAGGAACCCGCGGCAACCGGCCCCGGCCGGATCGGCCGGCGGTACAAGCACCACCTCCTGACCGGATCAGAAATGCGAGGTTGTCATGCCCGAAGTCGTATTCAGTGTGGACCAGAGCAAGTCCATGCGTGCCCAGAACGTTCCCGGACACAACAGGTGGCACCCGGACATCCCCAGCGTCACCATGGTGAAGCCGGGAGCGGAGTTCCGCATCGAGTGCCGTGACTGGACCGACTGCCAGGTCGGCAACAACGACACCGCCAACGATGTGCGCGACATCGACCTGACCATCCCTCACATGCTCAGCGGCCCGATAGGCGTGGAGGGCGCCGAACCCGGCGACCTGCTCATCGTCGACATACTCGACATCGGCCCCGTGCCGCAGCAGACCGGGGACGCGGCGGGCCAGAGCTGGGGCTACACCGGCATCTTCGCCAAGGCCAACGGCGGCGGCTTCCTGACCGACTACTACCCGGACGCCTACAAGGCGATATGGGACTTCCACGGTCAGCAGGCCGTGTCCCGTCATCTGCCCGGGATCCGCTTCACCGGGATCACCCACCCCGGGCTGTTCGGAACGGCACCGTCGGCCGAGATGCTCGCCCACTGGAACGCCCGTGAGAAGGCGCTGATCGACACCGACCCCAACCGGGTCCCGCCCCTCGCCCTACCGCCGGAGGGCACCAACGCGCTCGCCGGCACGGCCACCGGCGACCTCGCCACTCGCATCGCCGCGGAGGGCGCTCGCACGGTCCCGGCCCGTGAGAACGGGGGCAACCAGGACATCAAGAACTTCACGCGCGGTTCGCGGGTCTTCCTTCCCGTGTACGTCAAGGACGCCAAGCTCTCGGGCGGCGACCTGCACTTCAGCCAAGGCGACGGAGAGATCACCTTCTGCGGCGCCATCGAGATGGGCGGCTTCATCGACTTCCACGTCGACCTGATCAAGGGCGGCATGGAGAAGTACGGCATCTCGACCAACCCCGTGTTCATCCCGGGCAACGTCGAGCCGAGGTACACGGAGTTCCTCACCTTCATCGGAATCTCCGTCGACCACGACACGGACACGAACTACTACCTGGACGCGACACTGGCCTACCGTCGGGCCTGCCTCAACGCGGTCGAGTACTTCAAGAAGTTCGGTTACAGCGGCGAGCAGGCCTATCTGCTGCTCGGCTCCGCGCCCATCGAGGGACGCATCAGCGGCATCGTCGACATCCCGAACGCGTGCTGCTCGCTGTACGTCCCCACCGCGATGTTCGACTTCGAAGTCCGGCCCTCCGCCGCCGGCCCGGCCAAGGCCGACCGCGGCCAGTGCGCACTGACCACGTGACCGGCGTCCCTGCCCCGTAGCGCCTGCTGCGGGGCAGTACGGTGCCGCGCTTCCCCTTGACGTCCTGGCACGCGGGTCGAGGTCCCGGTGAGGGCCGGGCGCGGGCAACCAGGGCAATGCCCTGATCGTCTGTACTGGCATGTTGAAGCGAACCCGGCAGCATCGGCATGCAGACTTCGGCGCCGCGTCCGTCCTGTCACTGCTTGATCTTCTGCTTGTCGGCGCCTTTCTGATATTGGGGATGGATGGCATCTGGACGGCCGATTGGATGGACTATCCAGGCCCCGTGGATTCGACCGGGGCCTCCTATCAGGGTGATGTCGTGTCGTTCCTGACGTGGGCGTGTGCGATCTCGGTGCTGCTCGCGGCGGTCTTGCGGGGCTGGGCATCAATGCTGGTGCAGCTCGTGCTGCTGGGCGGCGGTGCGTTGTTCCTCGCATCACTGCCGACCTACTGGAGCAGCTGAGGCCCCGCGGGGCGAAGCAGTCCGCGAAGCCATGGCTCCGGCGCCGCATCGGTGTCACGCTCGGGCGTCCACGCCCTCGACAGCCGCAGCCCCGTCGGCCTGACGCACCGTCGGGCGCAAGGATTGCCAGTGAACCTTTCCGGTCGCAGCACTACCTAGGGGTACAGCCCTCCGGCCGCCTGGTCCTCGAAGGCCTCCGGCCAATAACGCCAGCCGTCGTCCTGCGGCGTCCTCGGGGTCGGGTCGCAGGCGATCGGGTCGACCACGGCGAGCGTTTCGGCCATCGTGGCGGCCAACTGCTCGTAGGCGTCCGTCAGGTCGTGCTCCCTGTCCAGTGCCTTCTCGCGGTGCACCAGCCAGACCGTGAACGCCAGGGTGGAGATGTCCGCGTTGAGCGGGCGCAGCATGGCGTCGGGCTCGCTCCAGCACAGGACCGCTCCGGTGGTGCCGTCCACGACCAGGCTCGTGTCCTCCAGGAGGTAGCCGAGGCGTATCAGCCGGTCGGCCTCCGAAGGGAGTTCGTCCGCAGGGCAGCGGTCCTCGTCCGCGTAGTACTCGGCCAGCGTCGGCAGGGGCACGTCCGTGTCCAGCTCGTACCAGTAGCCGTTCTCCGGCAGGCCCACCTCGCGCAGGAAGCGGCGGGTCGGCTCGTGCGTGAGCGTTCCGGGAAAGTCGACGTCCTCGAAACGCACGATCGCGGAGGAGCCGAACTCCTCGTCCAGCAGCCGCGGCGGCAGATCGAGCGCAAGTCCCGTGCCGGGGCGGGCGATCCGGGCCAGCGGGCGGATCAACGCGGCCATCCGCCAGTACGGCGCCGCGTCCTGCCCGCAGTCCGCGGCGAACACCGACGCCAGCCGCTCGGAGGCCTCCGCCACCGCCTTGGCGCCGTATCCGTGCGATGCGAACCGGCCGCGGGAGGTGGTCAGTTCGTCCGTCACCGCAGCGAACCGGAGCAGCGCCTCCAGCGAGGGGGCGAGCGGTGAAAGGCCCATCAGGCCAGGGTGGCGCGGGTGGACGTACGTCGTGGAGACCTCGCCCGTGGCGCCGTTCAGCACGAGGGATTCCAGGTCGCGGTCGATGCTGCGCAGCGCCCCTATGACCAGCTGGTCACGCAGCTCCTCGGCCAGCTTCTCCGCGTCGTCCACCAGCTCGGCCACCCGCCGCAGCGCGGGCTGTTCGCACAGCGGCCCGAACCCCAGCAGGGCGCTGTCGGCCGGCAGTCCCGCCCCCGTGAGCAGGCGCCGCGTCTCCGCGTGCGTGATGGACGGATCGAGGTCCGTCCCGGTCAGCGTGATCACGCCGCCGACATCGCTCATGCCCATTGCTTCCCCCGTGTGCTTCGTTCCCAAGGCGCTCTCATGGGCCGTCCCCGTCGAGCGCCTCTCCCCCGACGCCGAAAACCATACGCCGCCCCACTGACAACGCAGCCGGATGTGCCGCGGGCCCCCGCCGTTCGCCATGGACTCGTGACGAGAACCACACCGAGCACCGCTCCGGAGCACCGCCCGTCAGGTGAAGTACACACCGCCGAGCACGACGACGATCGCCGCGAGCACGAAGACGAGGACCCAGCCCAGCAGCTTCCCGACCCCGGGCGAGGGTTCGTAGCGCGGCTCCTGGTCGGACGAAGCCTCGGGGCGACCGTCGCCCACGACATCGTCCTCCGCGCTCACTGTGCCGTCACCACGGCCGCCTGCGGGCGGATCGGCAGGCGGTTGACCGGGCGCCCCGTCGCGGCCCGCACCGCGGACGCGATCGCCGCCGGCGACGTGACCACGGGCACGGCGCTGACCGACTTCGCCCCGAAGGGCGCGACCACGTCCCGTTCCTCGACCAGCTTGACGATCCTGATGTCGGGCGCGTCCAGGGCCGTCGGCAGGGAGTAGCCCGTCAGATCGGGGTGGCGGACCAGTCCGCGGGCCGTGCGCAGGTTCTCGGTGAGTGCGATGCCCACGCCCTGTGTGACGCCCGCCTCGACACGCGCGGCGAGCTGCGCCGGGTTCAGCACCCGGCCGACGTCCTGGGCGAGGGCCAGTTCCACGACGCGCACCGAGCCGATCTCGATGTCCACGTCGACCACGGCGCGGATCGCGCAGAACGCGAGCCCCACGAAGGCGTCGCCCTGGCCCGTCTCGTTCAGCGGCTCCGTCGGATGCGGGCGGCACTGCGCCGTGGCCCACAGCTCCTTGCCGTCCATCGCCTCGGTGACGGTGGTCGACAGCACCCCGTCGTAGGAGGTGATCTTTCCGTCGGTGATCTGGAGCAGCTCGGTCGACATGCCGAACTTGTGCGCCAGGGGTTGCAGCAGCTGGGTGCGGACCATCTTGGCGGCACGCTCCACGGCGCCGCCCGACACCCAGGTGTGGCGGCCCCGGCAGCCCGCGCCGGCCGGGGGCTGGTCCGTGTCGACCGGTGCCACGTGCACCTCGTCGATGCCGAGCGTCTCCTGGACGATCTGCCGGGCCAGGGTGGTGAAGCCCTGGCCGGTCTCGACCGCCGCGCACAGCACCGTCGCCACCCCGTCCTGCACCTTCACCGTGGCCGTGGAGACCTCGTCCGCGCCCTCGGCGCCGAGCATGTGCACCATGCCGAGGCCGTATCCGACACCGCGCCGCACGGCACCGGGCTCGCCCGCGCCCTCGGGGCCGCCGGGCAGCAGCCACTCGTCCTCGGGGGTGTCCTTGGGCAGCGCGGGCAGCGGATGGTCCCTGACCGCCTCGAGCAGTTCCGCGACGGGTGCCGGGCAGGTCACCGTCTGGCCCGTGGGCAGGACGTCGCCCGTCGCCATGACGTTGCGCAGCCGCAGCTCCGCCGGGTCGAGGCCGAGCTTCTTGGCCAGCTTGTCCATCTGGGCCTCGTAGGCCGCGCACACCTGCATCGCGCCCTCGCCGCGCACATGGCCCGACGGCGGGTTGTTGGTGCGGACGGCCCAGCCCTCGATGAAGGCGTTCGGCACGACGTACGGGCCGCAGGCGAAGGACACCGCGGCGGCGAGTGCTTCCGAGGACGTGTCCGCATAGGCGCCGGCGTCCAGCAGGATCTGCGCCTCGACCTTCACCAGCTTGCCCTCGGCGTCCGCATGGTGGCGGTAGCGCAGAAGGGTGGGGTGGCGGTGGACGTGCCCCAGGAAGGACTCTTCGCGCGTCGCCGTCAGCTTGACCGGGCATCCCGTCTTCAGGGCGAGCAGCCCGAGCGGCAGTTGGAAGCCCTGGTCCTCGCGGTCCGCGGTGGCACCGGGCACCCCGGTGACGACGACCTTCACCCGCTCGGGCTCGAGGCCGTAGACCGCGGCCGCCCGGTCACGGTCGGTGTGCGGGTCGGTGGAGGCGATGTACAGCTCGACCCCGCCATCGGGCCGGGGCACGGCGAGGCCCGCCTCCGCGCCGATCGGCGCGGGGTCCTGGCGGCCGATGCGGTACAGGCCCTCGACGACGACCTCGCCGAGCGCGTCCGGGTCGCCGTGGCGCAGCGGGATGTGGCGGATCAGGTTGCCGTCGGGGTGCAGCGGTTCGGCCTCGAAGGCCTGCTCGGGGTCGGTCACCGGCTCGAGCACCTCGTACTCGACGATGACGGCGGCGGCGGCCATGCGCGCGGTGTCGGGGTGGTCGGCGGCGACCGCCGCGATGGCCTCCCCGTGGTGGCGCACGACCTCGGAGGCGAACACGGGCCGGTCGGCCGTGCCCCGTCCGTGGACCGCCTCGCCGGGCAGGTCCTCGTGGGTGACGACGGCCCGCACGCCCGGCATCTCGCGCGCGTGGCTGGTGTCGATGGACAGGATGCGCGCGTGCGGGTGCGGCGAGCGCAGCACGGCGGCCCACAACAGGCCCTCGGCCCACAGGTCGGCCGCATACGGGAAGGTGCCCTCGGTCTTGGCTCCGGCGTCGGCGGACGGCAGGGAGGCGCCCAGGCCGTGCGGCAGTGGCTCGGGGGCGGGTGCGGCCGCCGCGGTGGTCGCGGTGGCGGCTTCGTTGCTCACGCCTGGCCTCCGTCCCGGCCGTACGGGTGCTGGTTCGGGGCCGCGCCGTCGAACACGGAGGAGCGCACGCCGCCCGCGCCGGGGCGCGCCTGGTGCGGGATGCGCGGCTCGCCACCGTCCGGTGGGGTGTCAGCCTCGGCGTGGGCTCCGCGCGTGGCGACGACCTCCTTGACTGCCTCCACCACACCTCGGTAGGCGGAGCAGCGGCACAGGTTGCCGCACAGGGCCTGGCGCGTCTCCAGCTCGGTGGGCGCCGGGTTGCCCTCCAGGAGGTCGTGCACGGTCATCGCCATCCCGGGGACGCAGAAACCGCACTGCACGGCACCGCACCGGGCGAGCGCCCGCTGCACGTCCGAGGGCTGTCCGTCGACGGCGAGGCCCTCGACCGTGCGCACCTCGCTGCCCGCGGCCGTCACGGCGGGAACCAGGCAGGACGCGACGAGCCGTCCGTCGACCTGGACGTTGCAGGCACCGCATTCGCCCTGTGAGCAGCCGTCCTTGGCGCCCGCGAGGCCGAGCCGCTCGCGCAGCACGTACAGCAGCGACTCGCCGATCCACGCGTCGGTCACAGGCCGGTCGGCGCCGTTGACCCGCAGGACGTAGGACACCAGGGGATGCTCGTCGTTCGGCGCCGCGGACTCGGGGTCCGGCTCCTGTGCCTCGGCGTCCTCGGGTGCCGGTTCGGGCCCGGCGTCCGGCGCCTGGTCGGCCTCGGGGGGCCCGGCGGGCCCTGAGGGCTCCTGAGCCGCCTCGGTGGCACCGGCGGGCCCGGTGTCCCCGTACGAAGCGCCGGACGGCTCTCCAAGGGCCTCGACGGGCGCCTGCGCGGCACTCCCCGGTGTCCCGCCCGACCACGGCTGCCCGGCCGCGCCCGTCACCCAGGGGGCGGGAGCGCCGCCGGGCAGGGTCGCCGGCGGATTGCCGCCCCACTCCTCGACGAGCGAGGACGTGCTGAACTCACCCGATTCTTCCGGAAGATCACCGTTCGCCACGGGGATCGACCATTGCCCGGTCACGTCGTGCCCGGATGCGGGCGGTTCCTGCGCGGCGGCCTCGCCGAAGCCCCATTGCCCGGTCGCACCGGGGTGGTAGGTGAACCGGTCCCCGGAACCCTGCCGGCCCGCGGCGTCCGGTTCTGGCCACTGGGCACCCTCCGCGGGCGCGCCCCACGCGCCGTCGGACGACGGCTGCGCGGCCGTGTCCGGCGCCGCGGTGAACGACGGGGGCACATAGCCGTGCCCCGGTGCGGCCAGCGGGCTGTCGGAGGCGAGAAGGGCTTCGATGCCCCCCTCGGGGAGCTGCACGAAGGCGGTGGCGCTGTCGTCGTAGTCCCCTTGTGGCAGCCGCTCCCAGGAGCCGCGGTTGCGCCCCTGGGAGCCCTCCCGGTGGTCGTCGGTCACGACAGTGCCCTCCCCAGTGCTCGTCGGGCCAGCGCGGCGACGGTGCGCCGCAGATGCAGTACGGCGGGCGGCAGCTGCTCCACGGTTCCGTCCTCCGCCGGGGCGGGGTCCGGGATACAGGCAGCGGCGACGTACTCGCCGAAGGCGGCGAGCGCCTCCGGGACGATCGCGCGGTTGTTGTCCCAGTCGATGAGCTGGGCGACCCACTGCTCGGCCTCCAGGGGGCGCAGCGGCATCGGCGCTATGGCACCCACGGCGCAGCGCACGCCGCGCCGGGCTGGGTCGAGGACGACCGCCACGGACGCGACGGCCCGCCCGGGCCCGGTGCGCCCAGTGGCTTTCAGGAAGACCTGGGGGGCGTGCAGCAGCGGCACGCGCACGTAGCCGATGAGTTCGCCGGCCCGGAGCATCTCCATGCCGGCGAGCAGGTGCGAGACCGGCATCTCGCGGCGGGCTCCGTCCTGGCCCGCGATGATCAGCGTGGCCTCCAGGGCGGCCAGCACCGGAAGGGCGTCCCCCGTGGGGGCGGCCGAGGCGATGTTGCCGCCCAAGGTGCCCGCGTTGCGGATGTGCGGGGGTCCGGCCGCCCGCGCGGCCGCCGCAAGGGCGGGGATGAGGGCCGCGAAGTCGGGACGGCCCATGCGCGCGTGGGTGAGACCGGCGCCGAGCAGCGCGTGACCGTCCTGGTACTGCCAGCCGCGGATCTCGCTGATGCGGCCGAGACCGACCAGCGCGGCGGGCCGCAGCTGACCGGAGTTGACCGCGGCCATGAGATCGGTGCCGCCCGCCACGGGAACGGCGGCCGGCATGGCGGCGAGCGCCGCCACGGCCTCGTCGAGCGAGGCGGGCAGCGTCACGGCCTGCGCCGCCTGCGGTGCGTGCGTGGTCAAACCGGCTGCCCCTTCCCGCTGCCCCACCTGGTCCCACCTGTGTTGCCGTACGGTACGTGCTGACAGGGCGGACGTGGCAACTCTGGCACATCTTCCCGGGTCCCTGACGCGGGGGTCCGCTAGGAGGCATTCACCCCCTCACCAGGGAGATGGTCCGTTTTGCCGTCGGATCGCAAATGACGGCGAATTACCGCTCTTCGGTGACCCTTGTGCCACTTTTCCCATGCGGGTCACGTTTCCAGGGAGCCGGGTGCCTCGGCTGCTCCTCGCGAGCCGCCTCACACGTTCGGGGGCGCACCCTCGATCGGGCGTCCGAGCACACCGGGCCGGCGCTGCCAGGGCCACGGTCCGGAGGGCGGGCGGTAGGCCACCCCCAGGGCGTCGAGCCGGAGGTAATGGGCGGTCATCCGCCGCTCGAAGTCCGCGAAGTCGCGGTCCGCGGGGGCGGGCAGGTCGCTCCAGGCCACCTCGGCGAAGGCGGCGAGCCGGGGGAACGTCTGGTAGTCCACGCGCGACGGATCCTCCATCACCTCGGTCCACACATTGGCCTGGGCACCGAGGACGTGATGCGCCTGGTCCTCGGTCAACTGGGGTGGAACCGGCTCGAAACGGTAGACGTCCTCCAGGGTGCGCACGTACCCGATGGGCACGGGCTCGTCCGCGCCGCCGTCCTGACGGTGGTCCAGGTACACCTGCTGCTCCGGGCACATGACGACGTCGTGACCGCTCCGCGCCGCCGTGATGCCGCCCGCGTATCCGCGCCACGAGGAGACCGCGGCGCCGTCCGCGAGGCCGCCCTCCAGGATCTCGTCCCAGCCGATGAGCCGGCGGCCGCGCCCCGTGAGCCAGGTGTCGAAGTGCCGTACGAACCA
Organism: Streptomyces chiangmaiensis; assembly: GCF_036281785.1. Classification (NCBI taxonomy): domain Bacteria; kingdom Bacillati; phylum Actinomycetota; class Actinomycetes; order Kitasatosporales; family Streptomycetaceae; genus Streptomyces; species Streptomyces chiangmaiensis. The sequence continues at coordinate 11,122 of NZ_JAYWVC010000069.1, forward strand.
CGACTGGAGTCCGTCCTCGCCGGCGAGCCCCAGTTCCCTGATGCGGCTCTGGGCGGCGGGGGACTTCCGCCACTGGTCCTTGGGGCACTCGTCGCCGCCGACATGAATGAACGCCGAGGGAAACAGTTCCAGGACTTCCTCGAACACCCCCTCGTAGAACCGCAGAGTGTGGTCGGTGGGGGCGAGTACGTTCCTGGAGACGCCCCAGTCGTCCCAGACCGAGAGGGAGCTCGTGTCGACGACATCGCCGTTGCCGAGTTCCGGATAGGCGGCGATGGCCGCCTGGCTGTGCCCGGGGACGTCGATCTCGGGGACGACGGTGATATGCCGTTCGGCCGCGTACGCCACGATCTCGCGGATGTCGTCCTGCGTGTAGAAACCGCCGTGCGGCTTCTCCTCCCACAGGGGAGAGGCCCGGTGACCGAATCTGGTGCGCGCCCGCCAGGATCCGACCTCGGTGAGCCGCGGGTACCGCTCGATCTCCAGACGCCAGCCCTGGTCGTCGGTGAGGTGGAAGTGAAAGACGTTGAGCTTGTGGGCGGCCATGAGATCCAGGTAGCGCAGAACGCCGTCCTTGGGCATGAAGTGCCGGGCCACGTCGAGCATGAGGCCGCGCCAGCCGAAACGAGGTGCGTCCTCGATGACCTGATGCGGAATTCCGCGGGTGAGTCCCGGGTGTACGGTGGCGCGCCGAAAGGCTTCGGGCCCCAGGAGCTGACGCAGCGTCTGGGCGCCCCAGAACACCCCTGCCGGGCCGCCGCCGCGGATCTCGACTCCCCAGTCGGCGACGACGGAGAGTTTGTACGCCTCCGGTTCCAGTGTGTCGTCCAGGTACAGCCGCAGGGAATTGCGGCTGTACCCCGGACCGGGCGCCAGGGGCAGCCCCAGGGCCGACCCCAGGGTGGAGCGCAACCAGCGTTCCGTGGTGCCCGTACCGGGTGCGGCCCACAGGGTGGTGTCCTCGTCCAGCTCGGCGCCGCAGCGCATGGGGCCCTGGACGCTGCGCGGCGCCGGAACCAGTTCCGTCATGTCATTCCTCAATCCTTGACCGCTCCGCCCAGTCCCGATACCAGCCGTCGTTGCACGAGGACGAAGAAGACCAGGACCGGAATCGTCATCACCGTCGACGCCGCCATCACCCCTCCCCAGTCCGGCTCGTCGGGCTTGTAGAACACCAGGAGTGCCATGGGAAGAGTGGACTGCGAGGTGTCGCTGATGATGAACGACTTCGCGAACAGGAAGTCGTTCCAGGCCGAGATGAAGGAGAACACGCTCGTCGCCACCAGACCGGGCAGCACGAGCGGAAAAAGGATCTGCCACAGGAATCGTGCCCGGCTCGCCCCGTCGAGGTACGCGGCCTCCTCCAGTGCCTCGGGAAGGGCCCGTACAAAACCCCGCAGCAACCAGATCGCGAACGGCAGCGAGAAGGCGATGTGGGGCAGGATGAGCGAGCCCAGTGTGTTGAGCTGCCCGAGGTCCCGCATCAGGAAGAACAAGGGGATCGTCAGGGCTTCCACGGGCACCATCTGGGCGACCAGAAACATGGTCCGGAACCGGAAGCGGAATCGCGTCACCGCCGTCGCCGCGAGAAACGCGATCAGCGCCGAGACGACGACGACACAGTCCGCGACAACAAGGCTGTTGAGGAAGTAACGGCCGAATTCCTGCTGCCCGAAGACGCGGCGGAAGGAATCCAGGGTCGGTGACCCGGTCCACGGCCGCGGGCGGGTCGACTCGATCTCGCCGGCCGGCTTCACGGCGCTCAGCACCATCCAGTACAGCGGAAAGGCCACCACCGCCGCGATCGCCAGCGCCGACGCGTCGGCCGCCGACCGCCGGGGACGGCGCACGGATCCACACACAAGATTCACGAGGGTCACAGCTCCTCCCCCTGCCTGCGCAGCAGCCGCAGATACCCGAGGGTGACGGCCAGCAGGATCAGCAGCGTCACCACGCCGATCGCCGAGCCGAGGCTGTACTGGGACGACGCGAACGCCTTTTGGTACGCGTACACGTTCAGCACCAGGTTCTGTCCGGCGATGCCGCCACCGTTCGTCATCACATAGATCTGCGTGAAGACCTTGAAGTCCCAGATGACCGACTGGATGGTGACGACGACCAGGATCGGGCGCAGCATCGGGGCGAGCGCCGACCGCCAGATCCGCCACTGCGAGGCGCCGTCGAGCGCGGCGGCCTCCAGCACCTCGGCCGGTACGGCGCGGATACCCGCGTACACCGTCACCATCACGAACGGGAACGAGCACCACACGACTTCGAGCAGGACGAGGAAAAACGCGCTGTAGCGGCCGTACGTCCACGAGTGGTCGCCGAGGCCCAGGAGGCGGTTCACCGGGCCGGAGTCGGGGTCGAAGAGGAACAGCCAGACCGTGGAGCCCGTGACGGCCGGAGTCGCCCAGGCTCCCAGAGCGGCCAGCATCAGGGCGAGGCGCGGCAGGGCGCGGACGCGGGTGAGCAGCACGGCGAGCGCGCAGCCGACGGCCAGCGTGGAGACGACACAGGCGGCCGCGAACACGACCGTGGCCGACAGCACCGACCAGAACCGGTCGTCCGAGAAGAGGGTCGCGTAGTTCCCGAGTCCCCGGAAGCTCGTCGGCCGGCCTCCGCTGACCTGGGCCTGGGTGTACTCCAGGACCGAGATCAGGCCGAGCTGGTAGACGGGGTAGACGAGCAGCCCGCCCAGCACTGCGAGGGCGGGGGCGAGGTAGAGCCACGGGGTGCGGCCCGCACGCAGATGCCCGCGTGAGCGTGTCGCAGTCGTGGTGGCGGGCAGGTGCCGGCCCACGACCGTGTCCGGAGCGGCCATCCGCTCAGCCCGCGGAGCCGAACGCGTCGTTCATCTTCGCCGCCTCCGCCGAGGCCGCCTTCACGTCCTTCTTGCCGCTGACGATCTCCTGGAACATCGTCGGCAGGACGAGCGAGGCGTCGATCTGGGCCCAGGCCGGGGACACGGGTACGAACCGGGTGCCTGAGGCGAGCGTCCGCACGAACGGTTCGACGAACGGCTCCTGGCGCGCGACCAGCTCCCGCACGTCCGTGAACGTCGGCAGGAAGCCCATGGCGTCGAAGAGTTCCCGCTGCGTCCGCTTCGAGGCGAGCCGCTCCATCAGGTCGACGGCGAGGCTCCGGCGCTCGGTGCTCTTCAGGACGCCGATGTTGTTGCCGCCCGCGAACGCCGGCGCGATCTCACCCTCCTTCAGGCCCGGCAGCGGTACGACGGCGTACTTGCCCTTGGCCTTCCCGGCCTCGATCGCCTGGTGGCTGAAGTCACCGCCGATGGCCATGGCGGCCTTGCCGGCCGCGAACGCGGTGACCGTGTCGTTGCCGCCCATTCCCGCGCACTTGGCGGTGGGGCAGTTGCCGTCGCCGAAGAGCGACGTGTACGCCGTGATGCCCTCCCTGGCGGCGGAGCCGTCTATGGCCGCGCGGTACGAACCGCCGTGGCCGACCGCGAGTTCGCCGCCGTGGGCCCAGATGAAGGGCAGGGCACCGTAGGTGTAGGCGCCGCCGACGGCGAGGCCGTACAGACCGGGCCTGGCGGAGTGGATCCTGCGCGCGGTCTCGACCAACTGCGCCTGTGTCCTCGGGGGTTGGAGTCCCAGCTCCTTGAAGACGTCGGTGCGGTAGTAGAGGGCACGGACGCCGACGAAGTACGGCGCCCCGTAGATCTGGCCGTCGACGGTGACCGACCGGCGTGCGGTGGGGTCGATGTCCTTGGACTCGCTCCAGGCGGTGAAGTCCTTGGTGACATCGGCAAGTCCGCCGTCCTTGACATAGCCGGCGGTGTCCGTGTTGCCGTACTCGATGACGTCGGGCGCGCTCTTCGGGTCGTTGAAGGCGGCCTTGACACGCTCGGCGCGGGTCTCGACGGGGATGTACTCGACGGTGACCTCGGCGCCCTTGTGGGCCTTCTCGAAGGCGGCGACCGCCTGGTCGACGACCCGCTCCTTGGGCCTGTTGTCGACCTCCTGGAAGAGCCACACGCGCAGGGTCCCGGTCTTCTCGTCCTTGCCGGAGCCGGTGGAGGTCTGGGGGGCACAGGAGGTGACGGTGAGGGCCGCGAACAGGAGCGCGGCCAGGGAGGCGGTTGGGGCAGAGAGCTTCATGGAGCATCCTCCGGAGCTGAGCGATGCATCATGCGCAATGGCTGTTTTGCTCTGCACAACACATCGGAGGCTAAGGACTACATGAACATGACGACAAGAGGTCTCCATCACTCTGCGACCGCGAGACGCACCCCGCGCAACGGCAGCCCACCGACAGAAGGCACAAAAGCCCCCGGAGTGCGTCGAAATGCACCCGGGGGCTCAGCAGATGCCGGGCGGGAAGCCGGTCGCTACTTGTCGCCGCCCTTGCCCTCGTCGCCACCGCCCATGGAGTCGTAGATCTCCTTGCACATGGGGCAAACGGGGTATTTCTTCGGGTCACGCCCCGGCACCCACACCTTGCCGCACAGCGCGACGACGGGCGTACCGTCGAGGGCGCTCGCCATGATCTTGTCCTTCTGGACATAGTGGGCGAAGCGCTCGTGGTCACCGTCGCCGTGCGACACCTGCGGCGTCGGCTCTACGAGGGTCCCCGTACCAGTGCCGCGCTCGGGCTCAAGAGTGCTCATAGGGCCAAGAGTACTGAAGACTCCCAGGCATCAGTTGAGCGTAGGGTCGTCCGGGTAGGTGGCCACCATCGCCAGCTCGCTGCGCTGCCGCCGCAGCACCTCCCTCCACAGTCTCTCCGGCTCCGGGGACGAGACATCGCCGGGCTCGGACTCGACGACGTACCACGCCCCTTCCACGAGCTCGTCCTCCAGCTGCCCCGGACCCCAGCCGGCGTACCCGGCGAAGATGCGCAGTGACCCGAGCGCCTTGGCGAGCAACTCGGGCGGGGCTTCCAGGTCGACCAGGCCGATCGCTCCGTGCACCCGCCGCCAGCCGAGCGGGGCACGCTCTCCGGAGCCGCCGGGGATCACCGCCACGCCGAGTGCCGAGTCCAGTGACACCGGGCCGCCTTGGAAGACGACTCCGGGCTCGCCCGCGAGCTCCGCCCAGCCCTCCAGGATGTCTCCCACGTCCACCGGGGTAGGGCGGTTGAGGACCACACCAAGCGAGCCCTCCTCGTCGTGGTCGAGGAGGAGCACCACAGCGCGGTCGAAGTTCGGGTCCGCCAGGGCGGGCGTTGCCACGAGCAGCCGCCCTGTGAGCGAGGACACCTCGGTCATGGCAGACATGATCCCGCATCTTGCTCCGGGATGGAGAGGCAATGCGGGTACGCGAGTGAATGCGGCAGGGAATCACACAGGCGGCCTGGTGAGGACGCGTTCGGGAGGGGCGGCGCGAGACGGGAGAGCGCACGGGTGCGGCGCGGGCGCTCGCGACGAACGGTAACCCGGTGCGTCCGGTTACGCACGGTTCGTGTTGTGGCAAAGCTATGACGTCGCCGGGAAGTCCTCGGGCTTACTTCAGGGGGGTGGGCGCCCACTACGCTTACGTCTCCGGCCCTGCCCAACTCCACGGAACGCGAGATCCATGACCGTCAACGACGATGTCCTCCTTGTCCACGGCGGGACCCCTCTTGAGGGCGAAATCCGTGTCCGCGGTGCGAAGAACCTCGTACCGAAGGCCATGGTCGCCGCCCTCCTGGGCAGTGCGCCAAGCCGCCTGCGCAACGTCCCCGACATCCGCGACGTACGCGTCGTACGCGGACTGCTGCAACTGCACGGCGTGACGGTCCGTCCGGGCGAGGAGCCGGGCGAGCTGGTGCTCGACCCGACGCACGTCGAGAGCGCCAACGTCGCCGACATCGATGCCCATGCGGGCTCGTCGCGCATCCCGATCCTCTTCTGCGGCCCCCTGCTGCACCGTCTGGGCCATGCGTTCATCCCGGGCCTCGGCGGCTGCGACATCGGCGGCCGTCCCATCGACTTCCACTTCGACGTGCTGCGGCAGTTCGGCGCGGTCATCGAGAAGCGCGCGGACGGCCAGTACCTGGAGGCGCCCAAGGGGCTGCGCGGCACGAAGATCCGGCTGCCGTACCCGTCCGTCGGCACCACCGAGCAGGTGCTGCTGACGGCCGTGCTCGCCGAGGGTGTCACCGAACTGTCCAACGCGGCCGTCGAGCCGGAGATCGAAGACCTCATCTGCGTGCTGCAGAAGATGGGCGCGATCATCGCGATGGACACCGACCGCACGATCCGCATCACCGGTGTGGACAAGCTCGGCGGCTTCACCCACCGTGCCATCCCTGACCGCCTGGAGGCCGCGTCCTGGGCGTCGGCGGCGCTGGCGACCGAGGGCGACATCTACGTCCGCGGCGCGCAGCAGCGTTCGATGATGACGTTTCTGAACACATACCGGAAGGTGGGTGGCGCCTTCGAGATCGACGACGAGGGCATCCGCTTCTGGCACCCCGGCGGCCAGCTGAAGTCCATCGCGCTGGAGACGGACGTGCACCCGGGCTTCCAGACGGACTGGCAGCAGCCGCTGGTGGTCGCCCTGACCCAGGCCACGGGCCTGTCGATCATCCACGAGACGGTCTACGAATCCCGCCTCGGCTTCACCTCCGCGCTCAACCAGATGGGCGCGCACATCCAGCTCTACCGTGAGTGCCTCGGCGGCTCCGACTGCCGCTTCGGGCAGCGCAACTTCCTCCACTCCGCGGTGGTTTCGGGCCCGACCAAACTCCAGGGCGCCGACCTGGTCATCCCCGACCTGCGTGGCGGATTCTCGTACCTGATCGCGGCCCTCGCGGCCCAGGGCACGTCCCGGGTCCACGGCATCGACCTCATCAACCGCGGCTACGAGAACTTCATGGAGAAGCTCGTGGAGCTGGGTGCGAAGGTCGAGCTGCCGGGCAAGGCGCTCGGCTGACGGCACCGGTACAGCGCAAGGGGCGGCCACCCGAACCGGGTGACCGCCCCTTTGGCCTTACTGGGCCCGTACGCCGTCCCGAGGAGCGTCTGCGGGTCTCGTTACGCCGTCCCGTGGCGGGGTACGGCCTTCGTTGCGCCGTCCCGTGGCGGTACGGCCTCGTACGCCGTCCCGTGGCGTACGAACGGCAAGGTCACTTGCCCTTGGCGGCTTCCTTGAGCTTGGAGCCCGCGGAGACCTTCACGCTGTAGCCGGCCGGGATCTGGATGGGGTCGCCGGTCTGCGGGTTGCGAGCGGTGCGAGCGGCACGGTGGGTGCGCTCGAAGGTCAGGAAGCCGGGGATGGTGACCTTCTCGTCGCCCTTGGCGACGACCTCGCCGACGGTCTCGGCGAACGCGGCCAGCACGGCGTCGGCGTCCTTGCGGGTCACCTCGGCGCGGTCGGCCAGCGCGGCCACCAGCTCACTGCGGTTCATGTTGTTACTCCCGTGTTCTTCTTGCCGTTGAGGCGTGCCACGCGGCGGAGCCGCATGATGGGCACGGCGAAGCCGATGCTGCCAGGGTCCTCGGTGGGTCCCCGGACCCGGGTCCGTCGTCAGACCCTCGCGCCCGAAGACGCATCCTGCCCCCACCTGCGGCGGGAAAGCCAATCCGGCACCCGTAGGAGCCACGAGAACACCCTTGGGAGTCACACGAAAGCGCCACGGCCTCGCTGTGGTGACGCTCCGCCCCCTCCCGGCAACGGACCGCAGGCCCTTGGGGCCCATGAGCCTGGCCGCCACCATAGAGGGCGGCCAGGGCTCCCGGGTTCCACGACGCGCCGGATCCACGCCCACCGTGGCCATGGTCACAGCTGCGGCACGGCCGCGCTACTCGCCCGACGGCGCCGCCGCCTTCGCGGCTTCCCGCACGGCGCCCGCGACCGCGCCCGCGACCTTCTCGTTGAAGACGCTCGGGATGATGTAGTTCGGGTTCAGCTCGTCCTCGGTCACCACGTCCGCGAGGGCGGTCGCGGCAGCCAGCATCATGTCCGTGTTGACCGTACGGGACTGCGCGTCCAGCAGACCGCGGAAAACGCCCGGGAACACCAGGACATTGTTGATCTGGTTCGGGAAGTCGGAGCGGCCCGTGGCCACAACGGCCGCCGTCTGACGAGCGATTGCGGGATCGACCTCGGGGTCCGGATTCGCGAGCGCGAACACGATCGCGCCCTCGGCCATGCCGGCGACGTCCTCGCCGTCGAGGACGTTCGGGGCGGAGACGCCGATGAAGACGTCGGCGTCGTGCACGGCCTCCTTGAGCGTGCCGGTCAGGGCCTCGGGGTTGGTGTTGTCGGCGATCCAGCGCAGCGGCGAGTCCGGCGCGGCGGCCACCAGGTCCTCGCGGCCGGCGTGCACGACGCCGTGGATGTCGGCGACGACGGCGTTCTTCACGCCCGCCGCGAGCAGCAGCTTGAGGATCGCCGTACCGGCCGCGCCGGCGCCGGACATGACGACCCGCACGCTCTCGATCGCCTTGCCCACCACGCGAAGTGCGTTGGTGAGGGCCGCGAGCACGACGATCGCGGTGCCGTGCTGGTCGTCGTGGAAGACGGGGATGTCGAGAGCCTCGCGCAGGCGTGCCTCGATCTCGAAGCAGCGGGGCGCGGAGATGTCCTCGAGGTTGATGCCGGCGAAGCCGGGGGCGATCGCCTTGACAATCTCGACGATCGCGTCGGTGTCCTGGGTGTCCAGGCAGAGCGGCCAGGCGTCGATGCCGGCGAACCGCTTGAACAGGGCCGCCTTGCCCTCCATCACGGGCAGCGCGGCCTTCGGGCCGATGTTGCCGAGACCCAGCACGGCCGATCCGTCCGTCACGACCGCAACGGAGTTGCGCTTGATGGTGAGACGGCGGGCGTCCTCCGGGTTCTCCGCGATCGCCATGCACACGCGGGCCACGCCCGGGGTGTAGATCATGGAGAGGTCGTCACGGTTGCGGATGGGGTGCTTCGACGCCATCTCGATCTTGCCGCCGAGGTGCATGAGGAAGGTACGGTCCGAGACCTTGCCCAGGGTCACGCCCTCGATGCCGCGCAGCTTCTCGACGATCTCCTCGGCGTGGGAGGTCGAGGTGGCGGCGATGGTGACGTCTATGCGGAGCTTCTCGTGGCCGGACGCGGTGACGTCGAGGCCGGTCACCGAGCCTCCGGAGGACTCCACGGCCGTGGTGAGCTGGGAGACCGCGGTTCCGCTCGCGGGCACCTCCAGCCGGACCGTCATCGAGTAGGAGACGCTGGGCGCCGTTGCCATGGCCGACTTCCTCTGCTTTCACCCTGTCACGAATGTGCCGTCCGATCGTCGCACCTACTGAGGAGTACGTGGTAGCCGCCCCGGACTGTGATCGTTGAGTTCGACGCAGCCGGAGTACGTTCGGAAAGCACCTTTGACCATACGAGAGGGTGCCTGTACGGCCAAAGAGACCTGTGTCACCGCAACGACAGAGGTCCGCGCCATCGAGTGACGCGGACCCCTGCGACGTTCATGACACCGACCCGCCATGCTCGCCTCGCGGCAAGTGGTCGCTCGCAGCGACAAAGGTTGGGCCCGGGGGCTTGGATCGAGCCGGTGTCACACCCAGGCTAACAAACGGATCCCGTAAGGCCATTCCCGCACCGGGAGTTCATTTCCGCCGGACCCCCAAAGCCGTCCCGGATCAGTCCCGCAGCAGGTCCGGGACCCCGGCCGCGTCCGGCTCGTCCCGCTCGCCCGAGACCACTGTCAGCTGTTGCGTCGCCCGGGTGAGCGCCACGTACAGCACGCGCAGACCGGCAGGGCTCTCGTCGGCGATCTCCGCGGGCGAGACGACGACCGTGGCGTCGTACTCCAGCCCCTTGGCCTCCAGGCTGCCGAGTGCCACCACCCGGTCGCCGAGCCCCTCGAGCCAGCGGGTCGCCTCCTCGCGCCGGTTCATGGCGACGACGACGCCGACCGTGCCGTCGACGAGGCCGAGCAGCCGGGCGGCCTCCGCGCGGACGGTCCGGCCCAGCGCCCCGTGCACGGCCGCGAAGCGCGGCTCGACACCCGTGGACCGGACGGCCGAGGGGGCCTCGGAGCCGGGCATCGCGAGCGCGAGCACCTTCGCGGCCAGTTCGGCGATCTCCGCCGGGTTGCGGTAGTTGACCGTGAGGGTGAAACGGCGGCGTGGGCGGGTGCCCAGGGCCTCCTCGCGCGCCTCGGCCGCCTCGTCGGGGTCGGACCAGGACGACTGCGCCGGGTCGCCGACCACCGTCCAGGTGGCGTGCCGGCCGCGCCGCCCGACCATCCGCCACTGCATCGGCGTGAGGTCCTGGGCCTCGTCGACGATCACGTGCGTGTACTCGGTCCGCTCCGCCGCCAGCCGCTCGGCGCGCTCGCGCTGGGACTCCCCGCGCACGGGCATCAGCTCCTCGAGCCCGGTGAGCTGGTCCAGCGGGTCCAGCTCGCGCTTCTTCTTCGGGCGGGCCGGCTGGCCGAGGACGGCCTGGAGCTCGTCCAGCATCGCCACGTCGTGCACGGACAGCCCGTCCCGCTTCAGGGAGCGCGCCACCCTGCGCACCTCGCCGGGGCTGAGGATGCGCCGCCCCCAGCGGCCGAGCCGCCGCTCGTCGGCCATCGTGTCCAGCACGGCCTGCGGGGTCAGCTCCGGCCACCAGGCGGCCAGGAAGTCGAGGAAGGAGTCTTCCGAGGCGACGTCCTCGTCGAAGGAGGAGCGCAGCTCGGCGGCCAGCTCGGGGTCGGTGTGCCGGTTCGCCCCGCCGGAGCGCGCCCACAGGGCGTCGAGCAGCAGCTTGCGGGCGCGCGGGCGCAGCAGGTTCACCGGGGCGGTGCCGCTCAGGGCGCTGTGCCGGATGCGCTCCAGTTCCGCCGCCTCGAGTTCGAGGCGGCGGCCGAAGACGACGACCCGCAACCGGGTGGGCGCCTCGTTCCTCTCCAGGGCGCCGCGGGCGGCCTTCCGCAGCACCTTGAGCATGCGGTGGGAGCCCTTGGCACGGGCCACGGACGGGGAGTCGTACAGCGTGGCCACGGCACCGTCGATGAGTGAGCCGATCGCGCGGATGGCGACCTGGCCCTCCTCGCCCAGCGAGGGCAGCACTCCCTCGGTGTACGCGACCAGCAGGGGCGTGGGCGAGACGATCAGGATGCCGCCCGCGTATCTGCGCCGGTCCTGGTAGAGGAGGTAGGCGGCCCGGTGCAGGGCTACGGCCGTCTTGCCGGTGCCGGGACCGCCCTCGACGTATGTCACGGAGGCGGCGGGGGCACGGATCACCAGGTCCTGCTCCGCCTGGATCGACGCCACGATGTCCCGCATGGTGTGGGTCCGGGCCTGGCCGAGGGCCGCCATCAGGGCCCCGTCGCCGATCACGGGCAGCTCGCGGCCGTCGAGGGTCGCCTTCAGCTCCGGGCGCATCAGGTCGTCCTCGACGCCGAGCACCTGGCGCCCCTTGGAGCGGATGACCCGGCGCCGGACGACGCGCCCGGGGTCGACCGGGGTGGAGCGGTAGAAGGGGGCCGCCGCCGGCGCGCGCCAGTCGATGACGAGGGGGGCGTACTCCTCGTCGAGGACGCCGATGCGGCCGATGTGCAGGGTCTCGGCGATGTCGGCGGTGTTGTCGGGGTGCACCGCGCCCTCGGCGGGCTCGACCGCCGTGTACGCGCCGTCGGGACCCTTCTTGCCGTCCTTGCCGCGCAGCAGATCGATGCGGCCGAAGAGGAAGTCCTCGAACTCGTTGTTGAGCCGGTTCAGGTGTATGCCCGCCCGGAAGACCTGCGCGTCCCGCTCGGCGAGGGCTCCTGGCGTGCCGACGTGGCCACGCTGGGCGGCGTCGTGCATCAGGAACTCCGCCTCGTGGATCTTCTCTTCCAGGCGTCGGTACACCTGGTCCAGGTGTTCCTGTTCGATGCTGATCTCCCGGTCGCGGAGCGAGTCATGTGCGGACTTGCCGACCGGGCCGAGCGCGGTTTCCTGTTGAACCTGAGCGGCCACCGGGCCCCCTTCTGACGTGCTGGGCAGCCGTCCACCGTACGCGAAGGGGGCCCGAAGAGGCTACGGCCTGCTCCGGACCCCTGCACGCGTCGGGCCGCGGCGTCCCTCGTTCGTACGCCGCGGGGTTGCTCAGGCAGGTGTGCGAACGCCTACGCGTCCACCTCCACCAGTTTTTTCCCGTCGAACGTCATGACCTCGAAGTGGTCGATCTCGTTCGGCGTGAAGGCGGCGCCGCCGTGGACGTAGAGGGGCTTCTTGGCCTCATCGGTCTTGGCGTTCGTGATGCCGTAGCCCCACTTCGGGACGGACCACGAGGTGACCGTCTCGCGCTCGCCGTTCTTGCCGACGGCGATCAGCGAGCACTTGAGCGGACCCGTGACGTTCTTCAGCTGGAGCACCGCGTGCGTGCCCCAGTCCCTGGACTCCATCGCGACCACGGCGTTGACCTTGGTGCTCGGGTCGGTCCCCGCGTGCTTGTCGGTCATGACCTGGAAGGCCTGCTGGGCGGGGCCCATGGCCATCGCGTCGGTGGCGCCGTGGTCGCTGCCGCCGTTCACCGCCATCACGGTGAGCGGACCACCGATGATCAGGGCGGCCGCGGCCGCGACGAGGTAGAAACCGCGACGGCGCTTCTGGGCGCGCCGCTCGGACACGTCGTCGATCAACCGCTCGACCAGCCGTGGGCTGGGTTGGGCGGACAGGGACTCGCCGATGGCCGGGGAAGCCTGGCTGCCGGGCAGATCCGCGAGGGCGGCCAGCATCGGCTCCATGCCCGCGAGGTCGTCCAGTTGCTGGGCACACCAGTCGCAGGTGGCGAGGTGGGCCTCGAAGGCCGTCGCCTCGGCGTCGTCCAGGATCCCGAGGGCGTAGGCGCCGACGGTCTCGTGGATGTCACCCTGTCCCTGGGGGCCTTGTGGACCACGCACGGCCCCCGGGCCGCCGGTGCCGAACCCCCCGTACACATTGCTCATGCCGTCACCCCCCGCTCCTCCAGTGCCAGCTTCATGGACCGCAGGGCGTAGAACACCCTGGAGCGCACCGTTCCGCTGGGGATCCCGAGCGTTTCGGCCGCCTCATTGACCGTACGCCCTTTGAAGTACGTTTCGACCAGGACCTCTCTGTGAGCCGGGGTCAGGTCGTCCAGCGCGTCCGACAGTGTCATCAGCCACAACGCCTTGTCGATCTCGTCCTCCGCGGGGATGACCTCCAGCGGCGACGGGTCCACCTCCTGCGGCCGGGCCTGCCGGCTGCGGTGGCCGTCGATGACGATGCGCCGGGCGACCGTCACCAGCCAGGGGCGTACCGAACCGGTCGCTCGATTGAGCTGACCGGCGTTCTTCCAGGCACGGATGAGCGTCTCCTGCACGACGTCCTCGGCGCGCTGCCGGTCGCCGGCGACCAGGCGCAGCACATAGGCGAGCAGGGGTCCCGCGTGTTCTCTGTACAGGGCACGCATCAGCTCCTCGTCGGGCTCCGCCGAGGAGGACGCCGAGGACGAGGTCATGCGATGCCGGGCCCTTGGCCTTCGTTCATCAGCCACGGCGGAATCCTTGCGCACGCCTACCTCCGGTGTCCGGGGGTTCCCCCAGTCGGTCGCTCGCTTCGGGATACGGGAGCGGTCGCCGCCGTGTTCAAAGTGACACCAGAATTTTCCGGGACGAGGGGCGGGAGGCCACGCTCCTGGGCAGTCATTTCTCCCCCAAGGGGACATACGGCCGCCCCGCTCAAGAGACCCAGGTCACAGTGACCGAGGGCTTCACTCTCGCGCCACGCTTGATCATTCTGTGAAAATTTGCCTTGACTTCGATGGAGAAATTGTCGAAGCCTTGGTGCCGGGTTCGGTTCGGCCGCTGTTCGCCATGACTCGCCCGATTCCTGCGAGTTCCGCGAAAGCCCCTCTTTTATGGCCGGTCATCTACTTTCGGCGACGATTCGATTCCTTTCCGTATCCCTCGGCCTCGGCCACACTCACTGACGCGGGCGACCGCTCGGCATTCCTCACGCGGTCGACCGCCCGGCGCGTACCCGACGCGGCCGGCGGGACTCGGCCCGGCCCCAGGAGGGTCAGGCGCGGGCGAGGGCGGCCCGGCGGCGGTGGCGCGCCACGCGCTCCCGGTTGCCGCACACCTCGCTCGAGCACCAGCGGCGACGTCGGCCCCGGGAGGTGTCCAAGTACACGATGGGGCAGCTGTCGCCCTCGCACTGCCGCAGCCGCGCCCTCGCCTCGGGGTCCGTCAGCAGTTCGAGCGTCTCGCGGGCCACCGCGGCCAGCAGTTCCTCGCGACGCGGCAGCGCACGCAGTCGCCGTACCAGAGCGCCGTCCTCCGACCGGACCGCGCACGGTGCCGGCGGCGCTCCCCGGGCCACTGCGTTGACCCACGCCAGCGCCCCGTCGGCCGGCTTCCCCGCCAGCTCCCCGCGCACCAACTCCCCGACATGAAACCTCAGTTCGCGGAAGGCCGACAGCCACCCCGCGTCCACCTCGGCCAGCGGCGTGCCCACCGGCACGAGCCCCGTCCCGGCGATCCACGCCCGCAACCGCTCCACCGAGTCGAGCCGTTCCTCGGGATGGGTCGTCGCCAGCAGGTCCAGGCAGGTCCGCCCGGAGTCGAATCGCAGCTCATAGGAGGCCGTGGCCGTGTCCGTTGCCATGTGCCTGTCACCGCCTTGAGTCGCCGCCATGAGCGGCCGGTGAGGTCCACCGAGCGGACATGTCCGCGCGAGGGTGCTGCCGGGAGATCCGTACCGGAGGTTGTACCCCCGTACGCACTACAGTGCCCGCCCTCACCCGCCCCGGGAAGGCCCCGTCGCCCCCCTCCACCGCGGGGCTCCCGCTCGCGCGGTCGCGCGCCCCGGCGCACCTGCGCGGCCGGGCGACTCACGCGTCGGCGTAGGTGGACTCCGCCGCCGGGTCGAGCGCGAGCCGGTAGCCGCGCTTGACCACGGTCTGGATCAGCTTGGGCGCCCCCAGAGCCGTACGCAGCCGGGCCATCGCCGTCTCCACGGCATGCTCGTCCCGACCGGCGCCCGGCAGCGCGCGCAGCAGCTCGGCCCGGGAGACCACCCAGCCCGGCCGCCGGCACAGGGCGCGCAGCAGGGACATACCGGCGGGCGGCACCGGCCGCAGCACCCCGTCCACCACCACGGCATGACCACGGATCTCCACCCGGTGGCCGGCGATCGGCAACGTACGGGCCCGGCCGGGCAGTTCCTGGCACAGCAGCTGGACGAGCGGGCCGAGCCGGAAGCGTTCGGGCTGGACCGTGTCGAGGCCCCGGGCCTGGAGCGGCAGCGCGGTGACGGGTCCGACGCAGGCGGGCAGCACGTGGTGGTGAAGGGCGCCGAGCGTCTCGGTCAGCAGCCCGCGCTCCTCGGCGCGGGACAGCAGGGACGCGGCGGCGGGCGCACTGGTGAAGGTGAGGGCGTCGAGGCTCCTGCCGATGGTCGCGTCGAGGAGCCGGTCGAGGGGCGCGATGTCCTCCGGCGGCATCCATCGGTACACGGGCACCCCGACGACCTCGGCGCCTCCCTCTCGCAGCGCCTCCACGAAGCCGGGCAGCGGCTCGCCGTGCAGCTGGACGGCGATGCGACGGCCTTCGACGCCCTCGGTCAGCAGCCGGTCGAGGACCTCGGCCATGGACTCGGAGGTGGGCGACCACTCCTCGGTCAGCCCGGCGGCCCGTACGGCGCCCTTGACCTTGGGCCCACGGGCCAGCAGTTCCACCTTGCTCAGCCGGGCCAGCAGGTCCTGTCCGAGTCCCCAGCCGTCGGCGGCCTCGACCCAGCCGCGGAAGCCGATCGCGGTGGTGGCGACCACAACGTCCGGCGCACGGTCGATCAAGTCCTCGGTGGCGGCGAGCAGTTCGCCGTCGTCGGCGAGCGGCACGATGCGCAGGGCGGGGGCGTGCAGCACGGCCGCGCCGCGCCGCTGGAGCAGAGCACCCAGCTCGTCGGCCCGCCGTGCGGCCGTCACGCCCACGGTGAACCCCGCGAGCGGGCCGTGTTCGGTTCGATGCTGGTTGTCGTCCATGGCTCTCGTCCCGCACTCGAGTCGTCGTGCCTGTTTGCCGTCCCGGGGTTGGCGTCCCTGGATGCCGACCGAGCCTGTCAACGGTGCGTGACAGGCTCGGTTCGGGTTCATGTCGCCGGTGTTACGTCACACCTCGGCATAGCTGAGCTGCGGCTTCGCGTCCGAGACGGCTGTGGCCCGGGCCTCGGCGGCCGGGCGGCGAAGGTATACGGCCCAGGTGACCGTGAACGCCGCGGCGTAGAAGGCGAGGAAGGCGAGGAACGCGCCCGTGCCGGAGCCGTAGGAGAGGAAGGACTGGCGGAAGGCGAGGTTGATGCCCACCCCGCCGAGCGCGCCCACCGCCCCGATCAGCCCCATGGCGGCACCGGACATCCGGCGGCCGTACGCGTCGGCCGCTTCCCCCGTGAGCCCCCGGGCGACGGCCTTGGCCCGGAAGATCCCCGGGATCATCTTGTACGTCGACCCGTTGCCGAGCCCGCTGAGCACGAACAGCACCACGAAGACGGCGACGAACAGCGGCAGCGACCTCTGGATGCCGGCCACGACCAGTACCGCGGTGGCGGCGGCCATGGCGACGAAGTTCCAGAGGGTGATCTTCGCGCCGCCGTACCGGTCCGCGAGCCGTCCGCCCAGGGGACGGACGAGGGAACCGAGGAGCGGGCCGATGAAGGTGAGGTAGGCCGCCTGGAGCGGGGTCCGTCCGAACTGGTTCTGGAGCACCTGCCCGAAGGCGAAGCTGTAGCCGATGAAGGATCCGAAGGTGCCGATGTACAGGAAGGACATGATCCAGGTGTGGACGTCCTTCGCTGCCTCCAGGGCGGCGCCGGTGTCGTTCTTCACGGACGCGATGTTGTCCATGAAGAGGGCGAGTACGGCGGCCACGACGATGAGTGGGATGTAGATCCCGAGCAGCACCCGGGGCCCGCCGCTCGCACCGATGATCGCAAGCGCGACGAGTTGGATCACCGGCACGCCGATGTTGCCGCCGCCGGCGTTGAGCCCGAGGGCCCATCCCTTCCTCCGCAGCGGGAAGAAGGTGTTGATGTTGGTCATGGAGGAGGCGAAGTTGCCGCCGCCGATCCCGGCGAGCAGTCCGACCCACAGGAAGGTGGAGAAGGGTGTGCCCGGCTCCATGACGACGAACGCGGCTGTCGCCGGGATCAGCAGCAGACCGGCGGAGACGACCGTCCAGTTCCGCCCGCCGAAGACGGCCACCGCGAAGGTGTAGGGCACGCGGACGACGGCCCCGACGAGCGTGACCATCGAGGTGAGCAGGAATTTGTCGGCGGGGGTCAGCCCGTACTCGGGGCCCATGAAGAGCACGAGCACCGACCACAGGGTCCAGATCGAGAACCCGATGTGCTCGGAGAGGACGGACAGAAGGAGATTGCGCCGGGCGATCTTCTCCCCGGTCTCGTTCCAGAAGGTCTCGTCCTCCGGATCCCAGTGGTCGATCCAGCGTCCTCCCCCGGTCGGTGCGGCAGCTGTGCTCGGGGCCGTCATGGCGCCTCCACGGTTCTCCGGTGCCCTGGTGTCGTGCGCTGATGAGTCCCGAAGGTAGGAAGGACGCGTTTCCGCCCTGTGGCTGCGAGTGACCGGAAGGGAACGTTGCTCTCACGTGGCGGTGAGGGCCGCGGTGAGGGGAGCCGCCGCCCCGGAACCGGAGGACGGCCCCGAGAGGGAGCCGTCCAGACGGCGAGGGCGGGGCCGGTACCGGCCCTGCCGACCGGACGGTCCCTGCCCCGACCGCGGACTCAGGCCGCGCCCATCACGAGCGCGTCCGCGGCCGGAAGCCATGCCCCTTCCGCCGGGCTCAGCCACCGGTCCTCCTCGCCCAGTTCGACCGCCGCCCGTCGAAGCGCATCGATTCCGGGATGGACCGCCCCCTTTCGCCACACCAGCGACACGGGGGACAAGGGCACCGGGTCGACCAGCGGCCGCAGGACCATGCGAGGCATGGACGGGAAATCCACCACGGCCAGGATGGGGTCCCCCTTCTTGGCCATGATCCGCTGGAATTCCTCCGCGCCCACGGCGAGCGGCGCCGGAGACGCCATCCGTATGCCCCGGTTCTGGAAGAGGCGGTGCGCGAGGTCGGTCCACTCCGGTGTCCGGGGGTTGCCGGCGCCCGCGTACACCGTCTCACCGGCCAGTTCGGACAGCGGCACCTCGGCGAGGGGCGCAAGGCGATGGTCCTCGGGCAGGACGATCGCCATCGGCTCGTAGCGCACCGGCTGCTGGTCCAACCGCGCCCGGACCGCCGGGTCCAGCCCCGCGAACCGCCCGAACGACGCGTCCAGCCGCCCCGCGAGGATCTCCGCCGCGGCCCCGGTCAGCCCGCTTTCGTAGCGTGCCATGAGGTCGATGTCCGGTACGAGATCACGCGCACGGTCCAGGACCCGGCAACCGATCAGGCCGGGGCTGTTGACGTCCACCAGCAGGGGCCGCTCGGGCTCCCCGTTCCGCCCGAACGCGGCGAGCAGCGCGCTCTCCGCCTCCAGGACACGGCGCGCGTACGGCAGCAGGCGCGCGCCGTCTGACGTCAATGCCACCTGGCGGGTCGTACGGACGAACAGCTCGGCGCCCAGCTCCCGTTCCAGCCGGCGGATGTCGCGGCTGAGCGCCTGCTGGGCCACGTAGAGGCGGCTCGCGGCGCGGGTGAAGTGGAGGTCCTCCGCGACA
This sequence comes from Streptomyces chiangmaiensis, assembly GCF_036281785.1. NCBI lineage: Bacteria > Bacillati > Actinomycetota > Actinomycetes > Kitasatosporales > Streptomycetaceae > Streptomyces > Streptomyces chiangmaiensis. The sequence goes on from NZ_JAYWVC010000069.1 coordinate 29,715, forward strand.
GCCAGGAAGGCGCGCAGGAGGCGGGGGTCGACGCCGGCGGAGGGCATCCGGGAAACCTACAACCCAGGTGTGTCAATCGCCACGGAATTCGGTGTTGGACCGCAGGTCAGGGTGTGGGCGACGGTTGATCCATGCCGCAAGCCGCCTCCGCAGCAGACCCCTCCGGGAACCCGTACCGCCGTCTCTTCGCCCTCCCCGGCACGCTCGCGTTCACGATCGGAAACCTCGTGGCCCGGCTTCCCATGGGCATGTTCAGTGTGAGCGCGGTCATCATGATCGCCGGCTCGCGGGGCTCGTACGCGCTCGCCGGTGCCGTCACCGCCACCGGCCTGCTGGCCACGGCCGTCGTCGCGCCCTGGGTCGCGCGCCTCGTCGACCGCCACGGCCAGGCGCGGATCGCCGTACCCGCGACGGGGTTCGCCCTGCTCGGCGGGCTGGCCCTGCTCCTGTGCGTGCACTACGACGCCCCGGACTGGACCCTCTTCGCCGCCTACACCGCCACGGCCACCACGCCCAATATCGGCGGCATGTCCCGTGCCCGCTGGGCCCATCTCTTCAGGAGCGAGCCCGAGGCCCTGCACACCGCGAACTCCTTCGAACAGGCCGCGGACGAGTTGTGCTTCATGCTCGGCCCGGTGCTCGCCGCCTTCCTCTGCGGGACGCTGTTCCCGGAGGCGGGCACCCTGGCCGGTGGGATCCTGCTGATGACGGGCATGCTCATCTTCACGGCCCAGCGGGCGACGGAGCCGCCGCCGAGCCGCGGCACCAGGGCGGCAGCACCGCTCCGCGCCCCCGGCATGCCCCCACTTCTGCTCGGTCTTCTCGCCACCGGCGCGGTTTTCGGTTCGATGGAGGTCGTCACCATCGCGTTCGCGGACGCACAGGGGCACAGGTCGGCCGCGGGTGCCGTCCTCGCCCTCCAGGCCGCGGGGTCGTTCGCCGCCGGTCTGCTGTACGGCGCGGTGAAGCCGGCCGGTCCCGCCGAGCGCCGCTACCCCTGGTGCCTGGCCGCCATGACGGGCCTGATGAGCCTGCCCCTGCTCGCGGCCCGTACCGCCGGCTCCCTCACCGCCTTGGCTCCCGCCCTGCTCCTGGCCGGCATGGCCACCGCCCCCACCATGGTCACGGCGATGACCCTGGTCCAACAGCTCACCCCCGAGGGCCGGTTGAACGAGGGCATGACCCTCGCGGTCACCGGCCTGCTGGGCGGTGTCGCCGGCGGTTCCGCCACCGGCGGCTGGGCGGCGGAGCATCTGACCCCGGCCACCGGCTTCGTCGTCCCGACGATCGCGGCGGCCCTCGCCCTGCTGATCGCTACCGGTCATACCGTCGCCACCCGCCGCGGGCGGCACACGGCCGCCCCCCGCCGGTCGTAGCGAAGACCCCGCCGAGCTGTCGTACGGCGGGTCGAGCCGGAGGGCGCGCCCACCGCCGTCGTCGCGGTGTGTGCGCAGCGAGGGTGCCGGATCCGTTCCGCGACGACAAAGGCCCCGCTGCTCAAGAACAGCGAGGCCTTGCCCACATGGGGTAAGTGGAGATGGCGGGAATCGAACCCGCGTCCAACGGTGCGGAACCAGGGCTTCTCCGTGTGCAGTCCGCTTCGCTTTTCTCGGCCCCGGAGATCACGCGGACAAGTCTCCGACGGGCCCAGTCACTGTTTGGTTTCCCTCTTCACCCCGTGACCGGGATCAAGGTTTAGTTCCCTAGCTGATGCCAGGATCCGGGTCGGGAACAGCCCCGGGCTGACACTCCCTGTTTAGGAGGCTCGCTCTGGCTGCCTATCAGGCAGCGAGGGCGAAGGCCTGCTGGGAGGAATCGCGCTTGGTGTTGGCGATTATTTTTTTCGGCCTGTGGTTTACGAGATCATGGCCGCTTCCTCGACACGCTTCCCCTGCTTCGACAGCCGCTGTCGAAACCGATCATCCCCATGTTGATTTTTCAATCCTCACACCGGCTGTGCGGTGCAGCCGCCATCGTACGTGATCGGCGCACCTCGATGCCAGTGTATTCCCGGCGGTCACCCGACCGTGGCATCGGGTTCAACAGTCCCCGGGACCCGGTCATTCCCGGCTCAGGCCCGCTGCCGGCGCCGGGCCGCCGACACCGCACGATCCGCCTCGCGACGGTCCTGCTTCTCACGCAGCGTCTGCCGCTTGTCGTACTCCTTCTTGCCCTTCGCCAGCGCGATCTCGATCTTGGCGCGGCCGTCCTTGAAGTACAGCGCCAGGGGCACGATCGTGTGACCCGTCTCCTGCGACTTGGACTCCAGCTTGTCGATCTCGGTGCGGTGCAGCAGCAGCTTCCGCTTGCGGCGGGCGGTGTGATTGGTCCAGGTGCCCTGGCTGTACTCCGGCACATGCACGTTGTACAGCCACGCCTCGTGTCCGTCGAGCTGCACGAAGCCGTCCACCAGCGAGGCCCGTCCCTGGCGCAGCGACTTCACCTCGGTGCCCATGAGGACCAGACCGGCCTCGTAGGTGTCGAGGATGTGGTAGTCGTGCCGCGCCTTCTTGTTCTGCGCGATCAGCTTGCGCCCTTTTTCCTTAGCCATAGTGCCGTCCATTTTCGCACTACGGAGGGGCACCGGGGAAAGCGCATTACCGAGAGCGCCGGGTTCGCTACGAAGCGTCTCCCAGGCCGCTGAGCACCGTCTCGGCCCGCTCCAGCGCCTCGTGGTCGGTCTCGAGGTCGGGGGTGATGCCGCGGCCGTCGACGCCGCGGCCGGAGGGGGTGCGGTAGTGCCCCACAGTCAGCTCCGCGACGGAGCCGCCGGGGAGGCGGCTCGGCATCTGGACCGAGCCCTTGCCGAAGGTGCGGGTGCCCACGACGACGGCCCGGCCGCGGTCCTGAAGGGCACCGGTGAGCAGTTCGGCCGCGCTCATCGTGCCGCCGTCGACGAGTGCGACCAGAGGTCTGGTGGTGTCGCCGCCGGGGTCGGCGTGCAGGGCGCGCTGATCGCCCTTGACGTCGTACGTCGCCACGAGCCCGCCGTCGAGGAAGGCCGAGGCGGCGGTGACGGCCTCGGTGACCAGGCCGCCGGAGTTGCCGCGCAGATCGAGGACGATCCCGGCGCCCTCGGGCGCCTCGGCGACGGTTCTGCGGACGAGGTCGCCCGACCCCTTGGTGAAAGCGGCGATCCTGATCACGATGACGCGGTCGGTGAGCCGGCGCACGGACACCGAGTCCGTGGACAGCCGGGCCCGGCGCAGCACCTGGCTCCAGCGGTGCGCGCCGCGCTGCAGGCCGAGCCGGACCGGGGTGCCGGCCGGCGCGTCCTCGGCGTCTCCGCGCAGTAACGACACGACCTCCGTCACGGGCCGGCCGTCGACGTCCTCGCCGTCGACGCTGCGCAGCCGGTCGCCCGAGCGGATCCCGGCGACGGCCGCGGGTGAGCCGGGCCGCACCCGGGTCACCTCGATCCTGCCGTCCCGTTCCCGCCGGGCGGACAGTCCGACACCGGTGTACTGGCCGTCGAGGGCCTCCTCGAACTCCTGGTACTCGCCCTGGGAGTAGACGGCGCCCCATCGGTCGCCGCTGCGGCTGACGGCGCGCTCGGCGGCCTCCGTGGGGGACTCGCCGTCGGCCATCGCCCTCGCCGCCGCCTCGGCCACGGTCTCGTCCTGGCCGACCAGGACCTCGGGCCCGGCGGAGGCGGACTTCCCGGCGGATTCGTCGAACGAGCCGGTCGCGGCGCCCGCGACGAGGACGCTCGTGAAGACCAACGTCAGGGCCGCCCCGCGGCGGATGCGGCGGGGCTGACAGAACGGGTCACGGCCTGACATGCGGGTGAGTCTAGGACAACCTACGGGGCGGTACCGGCCGTTGCCCGTACCGCCCCGTTGGCATGCGTCACACCTTCAGGTACTTGCGCAACGCGAAGAACGCGGCCAGCGCGGGCATCAACAGGCTCGTGGCGAGTATCAGCGGCAGCTTGGTCAACACCGCGTCCCAGCCGATGAAGTTGATCAGATTGAGCTTGTGGGACAGGTCGAGGCCGTGGTCGATGATGAAGTACCGGGCGATCAGGAGGAATCCGCAGGCGACCGTGCCGCCGATGAGGCCGGCGACCGCGGCCTCCATGATGAACGGCGCCTGGATGTAGAAGCCCGAGGCGCCGACGAGTCGCATGATGCCGGTTTCACGACGACGGCTGAACGCGGAGACGCGCACCGTGTTGACGATCAGCATCAACGCGACGACCAGCATCATCGCCATGACCGCCCGTGCCGCCCAGTTCATGCCGTTGAGCAACCCGAAGAGGTTGTCGAGGATGCCCTTCTGGTCCTGCACCGACTGCACGCCGTCACGGCCGTTGAAGGCGCTCGCGATGACCTGGTACTGCTCCGGGTTCTTCAGCTTGATGCGGTACGACTCCTGCATCTGGTCCGAACTGAGCGAGCTGGCCAGCGGAGAGTCGCCGAACTGCTGCTTGTAATGCGTGAATGCCTCGTTCTGCGACTCGTGGGTGACCTTCTGGACGACGGACGTCATCTTTTTCAGGTCATTCTCGATCTGCTCCTTCTGCTTGTCGGTGACCGCGCCCTTGGAGCAGTTGGGGTCGGACTCCGCGTCACTCTTGTTGCAGAGGAAGATCGAGACGTTGACCTTGTCGTACCAGTAGCCCTTCATCTGGTTCACCTGGTCGCTCATCAGGAGTGAGCCACCGAAGAGTGCGAGGGAGAGGGCGACCGAGACGATCACCGCGAAGGTCATCGTCAGATTGCGGCGGAGACCGACACCGATCTCCGACAGAACGAACTGGGCGCGCATGGCGTCTGCTCAAGCCTTTCCGTGGAACTCAGTGCTGATAGCCGTAGACGCCGCGCACCTGGTCGCGGACGAGGCGGCCCTTCTCCAGCTCGATGACGCGCTTACGCATCTGGTCCACGATGTTCTGGTCGTGGGTCGCCATCACCACGGTCGTGCCCGTCCGGTTGATCCGGTCGAGCAGTTTCATGATGCCGACGGAGGTCTGCGGGTCGAGGTTGCCGGTGGGCTCGTCGGCGATCAGCAGCTTGGGCCGGTTGACGAAGGCCCTTGCGATGGCGACACGCTGCTGTTCACCACCCGACAGCTCACCGGGCATACGGTCCTCCTTGCCGCCGAGCCCGACGAGGTCGAGCACCTGGGGCACGGACTTGCGGATCTCGCCGCGTGACTTGCCGATGACCTCCTGGGCGAAGGCCACGTTCTCGGCGACCGTCTTGTTCGGCAGGAGGCGGAAGTCCTGGAACACCGTCCCCAGCTGCCGGCGCATCTGGGGCACCTTCCAGTTGGAGAGGCGGGCGAGATCCTTGCCCAGCACGTGCACCTGCCCGGTGCTGCACCGCTCCTCGCGGAGGATGAGCCGCAGGAAGGTGGACTTTCCGGAGCCGGAGGATCCCACCAGGAACACGAACTCGCCCCTCTCGACCTCCAGGGAGACATCCCGGAGGGCGGGGCGGTTCTGCTTGGGGTAGACCTTGGAGACATTGTCGAATCGGATCACGGATGCACCACGGGCCGTTGGGGGTAGGTGACCGTGACCATACGCGAAGCAGGTGTACCCGCGCAGTCGCCAGTCTGAGTTGCACGAGAGTTGCACCTTTTGTCCGCCGCCGGCGTGAGGAATCGCCGCTGAAGGTGTGCGGGAAATCGCGTGAGCGATCACGGACCGCACATGTCCGCAAAAGGGACGGAAGCGCTCCTACGGGAGCGCTTCCAGGCCCAGTCCTCCAGGGGCCCGCGCCGAAATTCACGGAACCTGGCACAGTGGAGTGGGAACGGTTGCGTACCCGGAAACGTTGTGTACGTGAAAGCGGCACAAGGAGGGCGAGGCGCATGACGTACGACCGATTGGTGTGCGCAAACTGCGCGGCGCCCGTCAGTGAGGGTCGCTGCCCCGTCTGCCGCGCCAGCCGCGAGCGACTCCAGCAGGAAAATCCCTGGTCGGGGCTGAATCCTACGGCACTGATCGTGCTCGTCGCCGTACTGATCGCGGCGGTGGCGCTGCTGGCGCACCAGACGGCGTAGCACGGCGGGAGGCCGCAGAACGGACTCAGGGACGACGGAAAGGGCCCGGGGACGATGCCCCGGGCCCTTCTCACGCGCTTCTCGCGCCTGCGGACGAGCTCCCTGCCCCGTCGATCAGGCGGCGGCCCCGCCGCGGCCGTTCATGAGACGCGGCAGCATGCGGAAGCCGATACCGCCGGCGATCATCGTGGCGGCACCGACCAGCAGGAACGTGGTCGAGCCGGCACCGGTCTCGGCGAGCTGCTCGCCGTTGCCCTGCGGCCCGGTGTTGGCCGGGGTGGACGACCCGGTGTCGGTCAGGGCCGAGGAGCCCTGGTCCTGAGGGACGGTGTTGTTGCCGTCGGGGCTGGTCTGGTCGCCGCCGGTGCTGCTGCCACCGGAGTTGCCGGAACCGCCGTTGCCGTTCCCGCCGGCGTTGCCGTTCCCGCCGGTGTTGC